>SLDI01000568.1:0-3958 GCA_007125385.1 Phycisphaeraceae bacterium
CGCTGGACGACCGGGGGGCCAGGCCGCGTGCGATGCGCGGCGTGGGGTGAGCGCGCCGCCGGGGTGAGCCAGGCCCGCGGTAGGCGGCGTGGTCACACAGATCCAATACGTTCTTGCGAAGCGGCAAGCCGAGCGTTTGCCGACAACCGCACGGCTTGCCGCTTCGCGGTCAAGCCGTGGCACCCTGAGTGTGGCCGAGCCTGGTCAAGCCAACCATTCAAACGTCAATCATCTGCATCCGCGTCAAGCGGCGCGGGCCGGGTGACGATGAGTCTCTGTCGGGGTGGCGCTTGTGTGGCGTGAGCATCGCCATGACCAGCTACGAAGCAGCATGGTTTCTGGGTCTGACCGGCGGGCACGCGATGCTCGGGTTCGTCGTGGTGGTGATCCTGGGCGAGCGATGGCGACGGCTGGCGCGGGTGGCGATCGCCTTCGGGGCGAGCGCGGCCGCGAACGCGCTGCTGACGGTGGGCTTGACGCTTGCCCTGTTGATCCAGATCGGATCCGGGCAGGTTCCGCTGGTGCTTTACGCGATGTTTCTGGTCGCGTTCTTCACCGTCGTGTTCAACGTGGTCGGCCTGATGGGGACGCTGCTTGGCGCCGTGCTGGGGTGCCTGATTCCCGGGTCGCGACCAGCGCTGCACGGCGGGTAGAGCCAAGCGGAGCCCGAGCCGGGGCGAGACCGGTGGGCGTCGCTTTGGGCGGCGCAGAAAAAAGCCGCCAGTTCTTGACAAGCCGGGCTTTGCCTCGAAGTGGGCACTTTGAGACCGGAGCGTTTTTGGCTCCTTTCACCTGGCCTGCCGGGCTTTGTAAGTGGGTGGTCAGCGTGTACTGCTGGGTCCCACTCGACCCGGTACTGGCGGCTTTGCCATCCCCGTCACTTGATTATTTGCCCGCGCAAGCTCAAGGCAAGCGCCGCCGTCAGGTATTTCACGGGCGTGGCGATGCGTGTGGCAGCCGAGGCACGACGTGATCGCGCATCGGCCCGGCCGGGCGCCCGGGTGCTGACGCTCGGGCCGCTGCCCCTGGGCCGTTGACACCCGTGGCCCGATGGACGAGACTCCCCGCCGGGCTTCGTCGGGTTCCGCCCGTCGGCGGTCGATCACGTCAGCGCGGCGGCGAAGGGAAGGGATCATGGGCAGCGCGCGGGCGCGGTGACGGGGCGGGGCAGGAGGCACGGGTTTGAGCTTTCGGGCCGTCATCATCGGTCTGGCGATCGGCCTGACGGTCGCGAGCGTCGCCTACTTCAACGACTGGGTGCTGCACCAGACCCACATCGTCGCCAGCTATCTGCCCATCTCGGTGTTCGGGTCGGCGATGGTGCTGCTGCTGGGCAACGTTGCGCTGGCGAGCGTGCGTCCGGCGTGGGCGTTTCGGCCGGCGGAGCTGGCGGTGGTCATCGCCGTGGCGCTGGCGGCGTGTCCCTGGCCGGCCAGCGGGTTCGGGCGCTACTTTCCGGTGGTCGCGGGGATGCCCAACTACTGGCACGTCAACGAGCCGCACTGGCAGAGCGCGGAGGTCATGTCCTACGTGCCCGGCGGCTCGGGGCGCGTCGCGCTGGGCCACGTCCAGGATTGGCCGGCGCTGCTGGCGATCGTCACCCGCGGCCGCGACAGCGACGAGCCGACGCTCGGCCGCCAGCTCTGGCGGCACGGCGAGGAGCCCGGGCAGCGCGCCTGGGACGACGCGATCAGCGCCCGTCGCCCCATCGCCGATCTGCAGCACGAGCTGCTACGCGCCATCAACCGTGCACTGGAGAGCGAAGGTTTCTACCACGACGCCCTTGTGCCGGAGTCGCCGCCGCCTGATCTGGCGCCCTGGCTGGAGCGGCGAGGCCGGCGGGCGCTCGAGCCGCACGAGCAGACGCACCTGCATCGGGCCCTGCTCGTGGCCGGCAGTGACGGCGCGGTGCTGGCGGCGCCGCGCGGCTGGGGGGTGCTGGTGGCGGGCGGGCGCATCGAGGGTGAGCGCTACATGGCCCTGGTCCAGGGCGACGCCGAGACCTCGATGTTCTCGCCCGAGCATGTGGATTGGGGGCAATGGGCGCCCGTGGCGCTGCTGTGGGGCGGCACGGCGCTGATGATCGGCCTGGCAGCGCTGTGCCTGGCGCTGATCGTGCATCCGCAATGGTCCCGCCGGGAGCTGCTGGCGTACCCGATCTCGCGCTTCGTCGAGCTGGTGACGACGCGCTCGCCGGGGGCGCGCCTGCCCGACGTGATGCGCACGCGGCTGTTCTGGTACGCCTTCGCCGCCGTGGCGACGCTGCACGTGCTGCACGGCAGCGCGGCGTGGATCGACCGCCTGCCGACGTTCTTTCCGCTGAACTTCGACTTCTCCGCGCTGCGGCAGCTCTTTCCCAACGCCAGCCGGGCCGGGCTGTCCTACGGCTACTTCGAGCCACGGCTGTACCTGACGGTGGTGGCGTTCGCGTTCTTCATTCCCGGCGCGGTGTCGTTCAGCCTGGGCATCTCGCACCTGCTGTACATCGCGGTCAGCGCGGCGTTCATCCGCCACGGCGTGTCGTTTCCGTACAACAAGGGCGAGCCCAACCCGGCGAACTTCCTGCGCATGGGCGCGTTCATCGCGATGGCGCTGGCGATCTTCTACAACGGCCGGCGCTACTACACCAACGTCATGGCCAGCGCCCTGGGCCTGCGCCGCGCGGCGGAGACGCCGGCGTACGCGCCGTGGGCGGCGCGCCTGTTCGTGGTCTTTGCCCTCGCGGCGGTGGGGCTGCTGGCCAGCGCGGGGCTGGACTGGCCGCTGGCGGTGATGTTCATCCTCATCGCGCTGCTGATCCATCTCGTGCTCAGCCGCATCCTCTGCGAGACGGGCGCGTTCGGGCTCTCCTCGCCGTTTCTGCCCGTGGCGGTGATGCTGGGGCTGCTGGGCTTCGAGGCGATGGGCCCGACGGGCCTGCTGCTGGTGGCGCTGGCGAGCTGGATCATCATCCCCGATCCGCGGGAGATCATGATGCCCTACATCAACACCGCGCTGGACCTGGGCGAGCGCTTCCGCCTGCGCCTGCCGCGCCTGACCGGGCCGCTGGCGCTGATGACGGTGCTCTCGCTCGTGGCGAGCATCGTCGCCGGCGTGGCGGTGCTGCATCGCTACGGGACGCTCTCCTTTCCGGGCTACCTGTCCGAGGGCACGGCGAAGGTGTCGTTCAACCTGCTGGCCCGGGAGCACGGGGCGGCGCAGTCGCGCCAGAGCCTGGCCGACGCCGCGGCGGCGACGGGCCTGGACAAGCTGGCGCTGGTCAACCCCGACGCCGGGGCGTACCTGTGGCTGCTCGCCGGGCTGGGCCTGGTCATCGCCACCGCCGCCGTGCGCCTGCGCTTTCCCAACTCGCCGCTGCACCCGGTGACGTTCCTCGTCTGGGGCATCTGGTTCATCGCCCAGTTCGCGTTCTCGTTCCTCATCGGGTGGATGCTGCGCTCGGCGGTGGTGTACCTGGGTGGGGCGCAGGCGTTTCATCGGGTCCGGCCGTGCATGCTCGGCATCATCGCCGCCGAGCTGCTGCTGGGGCTTTTCTGGGTGCTTTTCGGTGCGGCGTACTACATGGTGACGGGGCAGATGCCGTCGCGCTACGCCATCTCGCCGGGCTGAGGCGCCTCGCGTTGGCGGCATTCGCGGCGATGCCAGGGAGATAACCGGCCGGGAACGCCGGCAGCGCCTCGGCGGTTGCGACTGAGCCCGGCCCGGGGCCTTCCTGATTTCCATTTCCGCGGGGTCAACTCACAAGACAGCCTCATCAGCCAGGTCTACCCTCAAGTGCGTGAACGCCGTGGTCAGGGAGGACCGCGGCTGGGAGTGGAGAGGCTCATGGTGGCGGATGAATCGACGGCAAGTCTCGTGACCGGTGCGACCGGCTTTACGGGCGGCGCGCTGGCGCTGGCGCTGCGTCGCCGCGGCGAGCGGGTGCGGGCGCTGGTGCGGGACCCGGGCCGGGCCGGGC
>SLDI01000560.1:0-3957 GCA_007125385.1 Phycisphaeraceae bacterium
ACCCCGGTCTCGGGCACCGCCTAGTTCGTCCCACCACCACCACCACCAGCGCCTCCGCCACCGCGACCGCCTCCACCGCCACCGCGCTGTCCGCCGCCCTCGCCGCGGGGCACGGCCTGGGGCTGTGGCTGCTCGTCGGCGCCGACCTCGGCAGGCTCGGCGACGGGCGCTTCGTCGGCGTCGGTCTCGTCGTCCCGGCCCGGGCGGGCGCCCTCGCCGGGGTACAGCGGCGGCGCCAGCAGCACGCGCTCGCCCTCGCGCAGGCCGTCCTTGATGTGCACGTGGCGCATGTCGTCCATGCCGATCTCCACCGGCCGCGGCTGCGGCCCGTCCGGGCCCACCACGTAGGCGTAGTGATCCCGTCCGCGACGCACCACCGCCTGCACCGGCACGTGGAGCACGTCCTCGAGCTCGTCGACGATGATCTGCGTCCGCGCCCGCGTGCCCGTGCGCAGGCCCTGGCTGGTGTCGATGGCGATCTGCGTGCTGTAGGTGATCAGGTCCGGGTTCATCCAGCGGCTGGTGGCGTCGGGCATCGGCGCGATCCGCCGCACGTACCCCCGGAAGACCTCGCCCGGCCTGGACTCGACCTCCACGCGCGCCGGCATGCCCACCTCGATGCGGTTGAGCACCGACTCGTGGATCTGCACCTCGGCGATCATCCCCTCCGACGCCGGCAGGTAGATCAGCTCCTGCCGCTCGCGCACGTCCTGGCCGGCCTCGAGCGGCTCGCGGTTGCCCCACCGCCCGGGGTTGGCGCTCGTCTCGTAGACCACCGTCCCGGCCACCGGGGCGTAGATGCGGCACTTCTCGATCTGCTCCTTCAGCCGCTCGAGCTGACGCTCCTGCCGCTCCAACTCCTGCTGCCGGGCGTCGAAGTTGGCCTGGGCCTGGACGATGTCGGCCTCGGCGCGCATCTTCGTGCGCTGCAGCGCCGCGTATGCCTGCCTCACGTCGCTCTCGAGCTGCTCGAGCTGACGCCGGTGCGTGTAGCTTTCGAACAGGCGGAGTCGACCCTGGGCCAACTGCAGGTTCACGCGCGCCCGGTCCATCGCCAGTTGATCCCCTTCCAGCTCCAACTGCGTGACGAAGCCCCGATCGAACAGGCTTTCCGAGTCCTCGTACCGGCCCTGGGCCCGTTTGAGCTCCTCGCTTGCCAGGTCGATCTCGCTGCGCAACCGTTCCAGCTCCTGGGCGTACTCGCCCTCGCGCGCCGCCGACTCCTGCCGCTGGGCGATCTGCTGCGCCTGCTGCTCGCTGACGCCGTTGAGCTCGGCCAGCTCCTGCCGGATCGCGTCGACGGCCTCGCCGCTGGCGTCGGCCAGGCGCTGGCCCGGCTCCGGGCCGTCGTCCGCCGGCGCGCTGCCGCGCACCGTCCGCGCCAGGATCCGCTCGATCTCTTCGAGGTCGTGATCGCCTTCGGCCAGCTCGTCCACGCCCGTGTACTTGGCCAGGTCCAGCTTCGCGAAGCGGTAGCGCAGCGCCTGCTCCTCGATCTCGCTTTCGGTGCGGCTGTGGGTCACGGCCAGGTCCTGCTCGGCGCGGATGAATGAGGCGCGGGCGTTCTGCACCGAGATCTCGCGCTCCACCAGCCGATCCTCCAGGTCGCTTGAATCCAGCTCCACCAGCAGCTCGCCCTCCTCGACCTCGGCGCCTTCGTCGATGATCCAGAGGATGGTGGTGCGGCCTTCGACCTCGTTGGAGACGATGCGCTGGTCGCGGTGGCGCAGCGTGCCCGATTCGGTGACGCTGATGGTCAGGTTGCCACGCCGCACCTCCGTGACCGGGCCGTGGCTCGCCCCATCGCCGCCGGCGCGTAGCCAGGCCGTGCCCAGCCCGCCGGCCGCGAGCACGGCGACGACGAGGATGGCCGGCCAGAGAATCCTGCCCCTGCTGCCACGGGTCGTCTCAGACATCTTCCACTTCCTCTTCTTCATGTACTTCATCTGACTGCAACTCGTTCAACGCCTCCGCCGGCTCGAACTCGCGCCACAAGCCGCGCTCGTCGACCTGCAGCAGCCCCAGGTCCCGCTGGAAGCCCAGCTCCGACACACGGTAGGCGATCAGCGCGTCCACCACCGCGTTCTGCGCCTGAAGCAGCGCCTCGTTGGCCTCGAGCACGTCACGCACGTCGGCCCGGCCGGCCTCGAGAAACGCCTCGGCCTGCTCGACGCGGCGCTCGGCGATCTGCTCGGCCTGGACCTGGATGCGGTGGTTCTCACGCTGCTGGAGCAGGTCACGCAGGCCGTCGCGGACCTCCAGCTTCACCGTGTCCTCGGTGTTCTGCACGTTGCGTACCGCGTCCTGCAAGTCGATCATCCGCCGGCGCAGCGCCAGCCGCTGGGATCGGCGGTTCCACGGCAGGTCCAGCTCCAGGCCGGCGCTGTAGACGCCGTCGCGCGGGTCGAGCCTCGCGTTGCTCTGCGCCGCCGAGCCCACGCTGCTGCGGCGCCCGCCCACGGTCGCCTGGCCGACCAGGTCCAGGCCCATGCGCAGGTCGTCGGCGGCGACGATGATCCGCCGCTGGGCATCGTAGACGCGTCCCTCGGCGGTGAGCAGGTCCAGGCGATGGGCCAGCGCCAGGGCCACGGCATCGGCCTCGTCCAGCTCGTATCGGCCGCGCTCCGCGGGGTCGGGCTCGGGCAGCTCGACCGGGGCGTCCGCCCCGAGCAGCTCCGCCGGCTCATGGTCCTCAAACGCCTGGCCCGGGCTGGGGGCGGCCTGCATCTGCCGGAACATCCGCTGCGCCTCGCCCAGCAGGCGGTCGAACTCGCCCGGCACGAGCTCGATTTGCGCATCCGTGGGCAGGCCCAGCGTCCGCTTGAGCTGGTCGAGCTGGCGGCCGTAGCTCTGCTGGGCGGCGATCAGCCGCTCGCGCGCCCGCAGCTCGTCCTGCCGGGCCTGGTCCACCTGCACGCCCGTGACCCGTCCGGCGTCGGCGAGCGCCTCGGTCCGCCGCACCAGCACCACCAGTCGGCGGTAGCTCTGCTCGGCGTTGGCGATGCGGTCAAGCTGCTGAAGCACCGCGTAGTATCCCCGGGCCACGTCCACCACCAGCGACCGCCGGAAACGCTCGAAGCTGAAGAGTTGGTAAAGCACGTTGCGCTCGGCCTGGGTGCGCGGCTCGGTGACGATGTGCCGGCCGGAGCCGCGCAGCAGCGGCACGGTGATCGACCCATCCGCCAGCAGCCCCAGCGACGTGCCGCGCTCGCTGGTCAGCAGGTGCGCCAAATCGACCACCAGCCGCCCGCCCAGGTCGGCGCCGGCCTCGAGGCGGCGTTGCAGCGTCACCTCGCCGGTGCCCACCACGCCGCGCTCGTTCTCGCCCTCGTCGCTGCGGAACATCGCCCGCAGCATCCCGCCGTAGGTCGCCTCCAGCCGGTAACGCTCAAGGTCCAGGTCCAGCGCCGCCTCGAACACCGCCTCCTTCTGGCTCTGATAGGCCCGGCTGTTGCGCGCCGCGACCTGCAACGCCTCGGTCAGGCTCAGCTCCAGCGCCTCGCCCATCCGCTCGGCGCCCGCGGGCAGGTACACCGCGTCGACGTTCTCCGGCTGCGCCTCGCCAAGCTCCGGCCAATGCTCTGGCCGGGGCAGATCGTGCACGCCCAGCGACCCGGGGCCCGAGTGGGCCAGGGCCTGCTCGAGCATCAGCCGCCGACGCAGCGTCTCCTCCGGTGTCTCGATGCGCAGCGGCTCCGTCTCGCCGAACGCCCGCTCCTGCGACTCGGCGATGATCGACCGCGCCGAATCGTCGGCGCGCTGGCGATGCTCGGCAGCGCTCAAGCACCCCGCGAGCAGCCCGGCCAACGCCAACAGGCCCAGCAGCGGGTGCCATCGGCCGCCTGTCCACCGATGCTCGGGCTGCTTCCGCTTCAACAGGCTCCTCCTGGCCTCGCTCATCCGCTTTGCTCCATCGCCGCCGGCTCGTCGGCCGGCCGGCGCGCCGGGGCCCCGGCG
>SLDI01000012.1:0-3952 GCA_007125385.1 Phycisphaeraceae bacterium
GCGGATTGGCGTCGTGGGCCCATCACGTCAACCGGCACTGACAAGGCCGAAGACGGCCTTGTCAGTGGCACCCACGCCAGGCAGCAGGCAGCACCCTCGCCCAACCCCTCCCGGGGGGAGGGGAGTAGGAAGCCGGCCCCATTCGGCACGGCCGCATCAGCCGCCGCACCCCGCGAGCATCATCTGCCGACCGCGCACCGCCGGCAGGGGGCGGACGGTCAGCCAACCCGTCCGCCGACGCTGCTCCGTCAGGCGCACGCGGCGGGCGAGCGCCGGCTCGGCCTCGAAGGCGCGGCGGAGCTTCGTGGGGTGGTTGCACTGCCGGCTGCGGTGCATCAGCAGCACGTGACGCGGGTTGCCCCCGCCGGAGACCGCGTCGATCCGCCGCACCGCCGCCAGCGCCTGCTCATTGGACAGGTGGCCCGAGTCGGACATGTTGCGCCGGTTGACGAAGGTGGGCCGGGGGCTGTGGACGGTCATGAAAGGGTCGTAGTTGGCCTCGATGGCGAGCACGTCCACGCCGGCGAAATGCTCGATCAACGCCTCCGGCACGTGCCCGAGGTCCGTCGCATAGCCCAGCGCCACGACACCCCCTCCCTTCGAGAGGGGGGAGGGGGTTGCCTGCGGCTCTGCGTCTGCGCCGGCTTCGTGACGCAAGGCGGTCGGAGACACCCTCCCCCGGCCCCTCCCGGAGGGAGGGAAGGCAGACTCCACCTCGAACCGATACGCGATCGTGCCCTGGCGATCGTGCTGGCAGCGCATCGGCCGGGCGCGGACGCCGGCGAGCACGTCAAACGCCCGCTCGCCGAAGCGGCGCAGCAGCCCGGCGGCGTGAAGCTCGCCCGCACCGGGCAGGCGGCGCAGCTCGGACGCGTGCCAGCGGTGCACGTGCACGGCAATGCCGCGCTCGATCAGCACGGGCACCCAGCTCGGGCGGAAGTGGTCGCGGTCCAGGTGGGTCAGGCAGATGGCCTGGACGTGGGCGAGGCTCAGCCCCGCCTGGGCGAGGCGCCGGGCGGTGGTGCGTGGCCCGAAGCCGGCGTCGATGAGCATGGCCGGGCCGGCGTCGCGGGGCGGGACCTGCACGACCGTGCAGTTGCCCCCCGAGCCCGAGCCGAGCACACACAACCGCACCGGCGCCCCCGCCACACCGGCAGCGTGTCCGGCCGAACGCGGCGCAGCACCGCCGGCCTGCCCTGCGGACGCGTCACTGGCGAATAGCGGCATCTGCTGCATGGCCGGCCTCCATGCGCGGCCCTGATTCATACCGCGCGGCCGCGGGAGACCGCGAAGTGGCCACCACATCAAGCCGGGGCCAGCCACCGCGCCGATGCGGCTCACTGCGTCTGGACGGCGCCGAGGTGCTTGGACAGGTCGCCCTTGCCGAGGCGCATCACCTCGATGTCCTGCTCCGTCAGCGTCACCTGCTTGCCGGTGTGCTGCTCGATGACGGCCGCGAGCGACTCGGGCGTGATCTCGTCCGGGTCCATCTGCACGACGCGCAGCGACTTGTCACTGTCGGCGGCCGTCTCCTCGTCCGGGGGCAGGTAGATGGCGCCCGTGTGGAAGTCCACGGCGAAGGCGATGATCCCGGGCACCAGGAACAGCAGCAGTCCCAGGCCGTTGAGGATCGCGACCGTCGGGTCGATCTGCCCCCGCTCCTGCCCGCGCCGCTCAGGGTAGAACAGCGTGCCGCAAGCGGTCTGGAACCCCAGCGAACCGATCAGAGCCACGCAAGCCAGTCGGGTTGCCCACTTCATCGATCGCTCCTTCTCAGAGGTGGTGGAAAAGATCATGTCGACGTGACACTTAATACGGTAGCGGAATCGGTGAATCCTGCAACCTCTGCATGGCGCCCACGGAGCCCCGGCGCACCCGCGAGCGGCCGAAGCCGCGGCGTCGGCCGGGCTCAAGGCTCGCGCTTGGCGAAGTTCCAGATCAGCGGCTGGCGGCCGGTGCTCTCGCGATACCACCCCGGGCCGGCGAGCGCGGGGTTGAGCGCCTGGCGGATCGCCCGGCCATGGCCGTCGACGAACGCGACGTTCACCGCGCCGCCGGCGTGCCGCGGGCCGACGAGCCCTTCGCTGACGTCGTACCGCCGGGCGTTGATCAGGTCGCCGGCGTAGAGGTCCGCCGCCCGGCCGTCGGCGAACAGCACGGTAAGCGCCGGCTGCTCGACATCACGATCGTGGGAGAAGAACCGGCCGGCGTCGTCCTCACAGAAGTAGGTGTTCATCTTCAGCGTGCGGTTGGCCAGTCGCCAGGCGGGCTCGCGCCGGTCCGCCACCGGGTCCTGCTTGTGCAGCGCCAGGGGGTCGGCGTCGGCGGGCGAGATGCGGTCCAGGTACATGTCCAGGGCGTTGAACCACAGCGTCGCGTACCGCTCGTCCATGCTCAGCCGCGACGCCAGCTCCGGCGGCAGCGTCGCCGGATTGCCCACCAGGGGCCGGGGGAACCGCCCGGCGTGGTCGTGCTGGTGCACGGCCGTGGCCACCGCGAGCTGACGCTGGCGCGACAGGCAGCGCAAGGCGTCGGCCGCATCACGCGCCCGCCCCAGGGTCGGCAGCAGCATCGCCAGCAGCAGCGCGACGATCGCGATCGCCACCAGCAGCTCCACCAGCGTAAAACCGGCTCGTGCCCGATGCCCACGCAAGATTCTGCCCCCTGGGTGAGGGTCGGATGCGACGATTGTACCGGGCCCCGATGCGCGGGGGAAGGGCAAGGGATTCGAGCCGTCGAGGCAGTGGGGCATGGCCGATCCCGGCCCTGGCCTGGCTCAGGCTCCGTCCGAAAAGTGGGTGCCACGGCTTGACCGCGAAGCGGCAAGCCGTGCGATCAACGGTGAATGGCCGCAGCACACAGCACCCTTCTCACCCCTGCTCACACACGTTCTCAAGATGGGCGTTGGAGCCCGGTCGCGCGTTGCAGCGGGGCATTGAAACGCGGACAATGGGGTATGCGCATCGACGTGCGAAACCGCCAGCGGCAGCGTCTGTTCACCGTGGAGGTGGACCCGGCGCATCCACCGACGGTGGTGGGCTCGGTGCATCTGAACTGGGACCGCGCCCTGGACGACGAGGGGCATCTGCGTCGCTGCCCGGTCTGCTCGTGCCCGGAGATGTTCCGCCGGCGTCGCCTGCCGCAGCTCACGGCGTTCGTGCTGGTGCTGGCGGCGGCGGGGGCGGGGATGGTGCTCTATGGCGTGGGGCTGGCGATGTGGGCGGTGCTGCTGCTTGCGGCCGTGGCGGTGGTGGACGTGCTGATCTTTCTCTTTTCGCGCAGCGTGCTGGTGTGCTACCGCTGCCGCAGCGAGTTCAGCGGCATGCCCATCGGCCGCCAGCACGCCGGGTGGGAGGCGTCGGTGGGCGATCGCTACGCGGCCCGGCCGTAGTCCGTTCGAGATAACCGCGAAGGAGCGAAGAAGGCGAAGAACGCGAAGGAAGCCGGAGGTGGCGAAGCGCCGCGAGGCAAGTGCCGGTATGTGATTGACCCGGGGGTGAGTGACCCGGGGGTGCCACTGGCGGCTTGTCCGCCAGTGCCCAGGCGCCGCGAGTTCGCATCGCGCTTGAGACAGCGCAACAAGTGATGCTCTTTTCTGCCTCTGTGGCTCTGTGGTTCACTTCTTCTGAACATGGATCGATCGAGCCGGGAGATGGAGGCCGACGGTGATCCGCAGCGAGTCACAGGACGAGGCGCTGGTGGTCTACGGCGCGGGCGACCACGGCCTGGTCGTGGCGGAGGCGGCCGTGGCGGCGGGGCTGCGTCTGGCGGGGTTCATCGACGACGGCGCGGTCGCCAAGCCGTGGTCGCTGCCGGCGCCGTTTCTGGGCCCGCTGGCCGGGGCGAAGGCCGCCGGCCACGCGGGGCTGATCGTGGCCATCGGCGACAACGCGACGCGTGCCCGCGCCCTCGCCGCCGCGGCCACCGCCTGGACGCTGGTCAGCGTCGTGCA
>SLDI01000390.1:0-3947 GCA_007125385.1 Phycisphaeraceae bacterium
CACGAATGTCGGTGATCTTCGGTACGCCGTGGTGGGTTTCGCTGCGCTCTACCCACCCTACAGCCTGAAGGCGACGCTAACCAGCGCAACCAACGTTCACGCCGATGCCATAGCAAACAACGCGTGCTTTACCGGCGCCGGCCCTGGAACGCATCACCGACCTCGCTCTACCCGCCCACGACATCGCTGCGCCGCCCCCCCCGCCCCCTCGCCACAATCCGCGCCAGCCACAACGCCAGCAGCGCCGACGCCGCCCCCCCGAGCATCCCCCCCACCGCCAGCGCCACCGACGCCCAACCCCCCGTCACGCCCTCGCCCCCCGCCACGCCTTCGCCCGCCGCGGCATCCGCATCGGCCCCCGACTCGCCGCGCGTGTCCACCCACAACGTCGTCGTGTAGCTCACCCGCTCGTACGCCTGCCCATCAACCTCGCCCGCCTCGTCGCGGCTGACGTTGGCCAGCACCAGCCAGATGCCCGGCACATCCAGCGACAGGGCGAGATAGCCCTGGTCGTCCGCCGTGTCGCGCAGGTGCCGTCCCCCCGGGCCGTAGGCTTGCACAGCCGCGCCGCCTCCGTGCCCGTCATCCAGCAGCACGCGCCCGCGCAGCGTGCCGGCCTCGAAATCGCGCAGATCCGTCGTCGGCACGATCTCCATCGCCAACCCCGCGGCCGCGTCCGCCACCCCCCGGCCTTCACCATGCTGGTGCACCGCCTTGGCGCTCTGCACGCTCAACGTCGTGACGCCGTCGGCGGGCGTGTAGGTGCCCGGGTCGCGCTCGGCGAAGAACAGATACTCGCCCTCGCCACGCAACATCACCCGCGCCCCGGCCGACGCCGCCTGGCTGAGCAGGTTCAGCCGCTCGACACGCTCATCCGGAAAGCGCGCCCACAGCGTGTGCCGCTCGGTGTCCACGGGCTCGAGCTGGTCGTCGAAGTGGCCCCAGTTCAGTTGAAGGTCAAGCCCGTCGGCATGCGGCGCGTCGGCCACGTCAATCCAGAGCTCGTGTCCAGGCGCCGACGACGCCAGGGCGAGGACCACGGCGAGAGCGGGGAGCAGGCGTTGCATGATGATCTCACAAGGGAAAATCACCAGATCTTAGCGGAGGATGCCCCGTGTCGCCACGCTCCCGTCAGATCGCCTTCAATCGATTCGTAGCGGGCAGGGTGCCACTGACAAGCGGCGTCCGCGGAGCTTGTCAGTGCGGATCGGCGTCATGGACCCGTCACGCCAACGGCCACTGACAAGGCCGAGGACGGCCTTGTCAGTGGCACCCGCGACGATTGGACTGAAGACGCTCTGGCCGTCGCCCTCTGGGCGACGCGGCCCCACCGCGGCGATCGCACGCCGGCCGTCGCGTTACCCATCCACCCCGTCGAGCTCGCTCGTCCAACGCAGCCAGCTCTCCCAATGGCGTCGGCTCATCGGCAGCGTCGGATCCTCGAACGCCTCGTCCGGAATGCGCTCGAGCTGCGTCCGCGCCCGCTCGTTGGCGGCGCGGGCCTGCTGGAACTGGCCCAGCTCACAATGGGCATTGAAAATCTGCACCAGCGCCACCAGCGACGCCGGGTGGTCGCGCCAGCGCAGCGCCGCGTCGTGGTACAGGTCGATCGCCAGCTCGTAACGCCCGCGGTCAAACGCGGCGTCGGCCTGGTAGAAGTAGGCGTTGCGCAGGTAGAGCTGCTCCATCTCGCTCAGCTCAAGCTCCTCGGCGCGGGCCTCGAGCAGGTTCACCACCTGGTTGAAGAACTGCTGCGCCAGTTGCAGCCGACGATCGCGCTCGGCTTCAAGCTCGGCACGCCGACTGCGCGCGCGCTGCTGCTCGATCTCCGCGTCCAGCGCCGGCACCGACCGGCGATACGCGTCGGCCAGCAGGTAGCGCAGCTCCGGGCCCCGATCCGTCTGCCCGTAGCGGTCCACCGCCTCGTTCAACCGCTCGATCGCCTGGGCGTAGCGCCGGCCGTCGTGCTCGGCCTGGCGATAATACAGCTTGCCCAGTTCGATCAGCGCCTGCTCGTACTGCTCCGACTCGGGCGTGAGCGCCTCGTGGTCGTCCACGATCGAGCGCAGCGTCCGCTCCGCCGCGTCCTCGCGATCCAGCGCCATGTACGCCCGCGCCAGCGGCACCAGGCTGTCGTACGCCTCCGGCGCCCGCGGGTGATCCTCCAGCAGCCGCGTGAACAGCTCCACCGCCGAGGCATACTGCCCGCTGGACAGATACGCCCGGCCCAGCCGGTTGAACGCCCGAAGCCGCAACGGATCGTTCTCGCGCGTCTGGATGAACTCGGTGTAGACGGCGATGGCCTCGTTCCAGCGCTCGGCGCGGTCGTAATTCTCCGCCGCACTCCACAGGCTCGAGCCGTGCGACAGGTCGTCGGTGATCGTGACGGTCCGCGCGTGCTGGTGGTAGTAGCGTGCGGCCTGGGAGAAGTGCTCGGCGGCCTGACGGTTGGCCAGTCGCCGGGCCTGGGCGCTGGCCCGCGGGTCGTCGGCGTGGCCATGATGGGCGTGGCCGACCTGCTCGTGCGTGCGGGCGAACTGCAGCAGCAGCTCCGCCGGCAGCTCGCCCTCGTGCAGCGGCTCGAGCACCCGCAGCAGCGCCAGGGCGCGCTCGTGACGCTCGCTTTCGCGCAGCCGCTCGATGTGCGCGCCGACCGTCGCTTCGAGCTCGGCGCGGCGCGGGTCCCACGCCGCCGTCCGCTCACGCAGAAGCTCCACCGCCAGGGCGAAGTTCTCGCGGGCGCTGTCCTGCTCGTCCAGGCGCCCCTGGCAGTCGGCCTTGCCGATCAGCGCGTCGATGTAGACCGCGTGCGACGGGAAGTGGCGCGTCACGGCCGTGAAGTACGCCAACGCCTGCTCGAGATCCGGCTCCGGCTCGGCCAGGGCCAGGCGGCCGAGCCCGACGTGGATCGGGGCGTTGAGCTCGTGCGTCTCGCCGATCTGCGACCGCGCCAGGCGGTAGTAGTAGCCCGCCTCGTCCGCCTCGCCGAGCTGCTCGTACGCGTGCGCCAGGCGCACGCGCAGCGGGGCCAGGTCGTCGGTGTTGCCCAACCGCTGAATCCAGCGCGGCAGCTCGTCGACGACCCGCCGCGGCTGACCGACGTCCAGCAGCAGCCCCGCGCGCAGGTCGGTGATCCAGATCTCCTGCTCGCGGCGGCGCTCGGCGTCCGTCTCGGCGCGGATCTCGTGGCGGAATCGCTCGATCAGCGACGCCAGCAGATCCAGCCGATCCGCCGGAGCCGTCTCGGCATGCTGCTCGATCAGCCGCCGCACCAGGCGGTACCGGTGCCGCGCCGGGGCGTCGGCCAGGCGGTCGAGCAGGTCCAGGGCCTGCTCGTCGCGCCCCAGGTGCACCAGCGTCTCGGCCAGGCGGCGCAGCGAGCGGGGGTCCAGCTCGCGACCCGCCTCCTCGGCGCGGTGGTAGTACCGCACGATCTGCTGGTTGATCTGCCGCCAGGCCGGCGTGTCGGCGGGGCGGGCGTACTGGCGCTGGCGACGCTGGAACAGCAGATCCGCCCGATGCTGCCAGTACCGGGCCAGCTCATGCTCCGCGGCCGTGGCCAGGTGGGGCTCGATGTGGTCCAGGATCCGCTCGGCCTCGTCGAGGTTGCTCGCCGTCAGGGCCGTGGCCGTCTCGTCCAGGTGTTGCGTGTGGTCGAACGGCTCGGTTCGCGGCGCCGCCAGCCAGAGCCCGACCAGGAACACGCCCACGCCCAGGATCAGCACCGGCAGGTGCCAGACCTGGGACCAGGGGGGCAGGCGATCCGTGGGCCGATCCTGGGCCATCGCGGCGAGAGCCTCCTCGGGGCGCAACGGGGGCGCCGGGGGATATTGCAGTTATCGGCCCGCAGGCGGGGGAGGCTTTGATGTTCGAGGATCGGGGTTCCGGGGGCGGGGTTGTTAACGCCCGTCCTGAGCGAGTCCGCGAGCGAAGGGCGGGATTTCCGA
>SLDI01000590.1:0-3938 GCA_007125385.1 Phycisphaeraceae bacterium
CTCGACGAGGATCATGTCCGCACCGCCACCGGTCAGCGCCGCGGCCTGGCGGGCGAACATGGCCTTGACATCCTCGGGCCTGTCGTCGCCCAGCGGTTCGAGGAAGCCGCCAAAGGGCCCGATGTTGCCCGCAATCCAGCCACCGGCGTCGTCGACGACCCGGCGGGCCAGGCGGGCGGCGGCCTCGTTGATCGCGTCCGCCTTCGCCTCCAGACCGTGTCGCGCCAGCGCGGCCGTCGAGCCGCCGAAGGTGTTGGTCGTGATGATGCGGCAGCCGGCGTCGGAGTAGGCGCGGTGGATCTGCTCGACGGCGTCGGGGCGGTCGAGGTTCTAGGCTTCGCCGGCGGTGCAGCTGGGCAGGCCGGCGTCGAGCAGTTGCGTGCCCATCCCGCCGTCGCAGAGCACCGGGCCGTCGGCAAGTCGGGCCAACAGGTCTGTCATCGCGAGCGGCCTCCATAAATCACTACAATCAGGCCCCATGGTACCTTTCGCCGGGGCCGCGGCAGCCCCCCGGCGTCAACCCTACCAGCCATCCGAGCACCCTGCATGACCGCCCCCTCCGCCACCACGCCACAGCCCTACCAGCACCGCCTCTACCCCGGCGACGACGTCGACCCGCGCAACCACGGCCTGGGCGGCGACAGCGACCGGCAGCGGTTGCTCGACACCTTCGCCGGCCGACCCACCGACCGCCGACCGACGCTGGAGTATCTCATCGACCGACGCTGTTGCGAGGCGATCTTGGGCAAGCCCGCCGCCAACTCCTGGAACCTGGAGGCCGAGGACTTCGTCGCCCTCGCCCTGACGATCGGACAGGACGCCATCGGTGGCCCGATCTTCGCCAAACCATCATCACTCTTCGGCCGCGTGCCCCGCGGCACCATGCGCAGCCGCGCCGACCTGCGTCGGCTCAAGGCCGAGGGCGTGATCGCGCCCATGCGGCTCGACGAGCAGGCGCTGGAGCGTTTCCTCAACGCCATCGAAGGCACAGGCCTGGCCCTGTGGCATCACCTCTCCGCTGGGTTGACGCAGGTGTACGAGGCGATGGGCCTCGAAGCGTTCGGTCTGTGCCTCTACGACGAGCCGACGCTGATCCGCGAGCTGCTGGACATGGCGATGGATGAGAACCAGCGCGTACTCGAGTCGCTGCTGGACTACCCGCTGACGTTCATCCACGTCGGCGACGACCTGGGCCACAAGGGCGGGCTGCTGTTTCGCCCGCAATTCCTGGCCGAAACGTGGATGCCCCGCCTGCGCCGCTGCATCGCCCCGGCACGGGAGGCGGGCGTACCGCTGACCTTTCACAGCGACGGCGACATCCGCGAGGTCATCCCCATGATCGTCGACATGGGCTTCGTGTCGCTCAACCCGATCGAGCCCTACGGCATGGACATCGCCGAGCTGGCGCAGCGCTACGGCGATCGGCTGACGTTCATCGGCAACATTGATGTGGCCGGGCCGCTGGCGTTCGGTTCGCCGGCGCAGGTGCGCCAGGCCGTGCGCGAGCTGCTTGAGCGTCTGCCGCCGGGCACGCGGCACGTGGGGGCGACCAGCCACAGCGTGCTCGACGACATTCCGCCGGAGAACTTCCTGGCCATGGTCGCCGCGTTCCAGGGGCGAGGCCTGGCAAAGAACGTGAGCGACGGCGATTGATGCTGCGCTGGAGGCCGAGCGCTGAGTGATGCACAGGCAAGGAGTGGGGGCATGACAAGCGGTGCTTAGGCCGAGCTCAATGCGGACGATCGCGCCAGGGTCGACGCGCTCCTGGCGGACACCGGCGCCAACGACGGGCTCGCCCCGCTCGATGTCGAGGCTTTCTGGCGCGATCAGGAGCTCGCCCGGCGGGATCCGTTCGGACCGGACATCCCGCAGGTGCCCTTCGGCGCGATTTGCACCTGGGAATGCATCTTCGACGAGCTCGGCCTGGAGCAGGACTGGCTGCGCTTCCATAACGACGAAGCATGGGCACTGGATATCAGTCGGCGGTACAACGATCACGCGGAGCGCATCGTGGGTCGGCGACTGCTCAACGAAACGCCGGCCGACCCCGCGCGGCAATGGCCCGAGGTCAAGGCCTTGCACGACATCTTCGAGGCTGAGAACGTCTGGGAGGGCGGCAAGAGCGGGAGCTGGTGGCTCAAGCAGGCGGTGGATTCGCCCGCGGCGCTCCAGGCGCTGCTCGATCGCGTCGAGAAGCGCCTGGACAACCTGCGCCAGTTCATGCTCCCGGAGAATTGGCAGGCGGAGAAGGCGCGGCTGACCGCGCTCGGCGGCCCGCCGCCACGCTACCGTCACCAGCGAGGCCCGTGCACGTTCGCGTGCTCGATCTACGGCCCCGAGAACGTGCTGATGCTCGGCCACGACGACCCCGGGCTTTTCAAACACTTCAGCGACGTGCTGGCCCGCGCCATCATCGCCCGCGCCCGCGTGCTCGACGACGAGGCCGGGCTCACGCCCGAGCAGGCCCGCGACGGCTGGTCCTGGGCGGACGACCACTGCTGCCTGTTCAACCCGGCGTTGTACGAGGCGTTCGCGATGCCGATCCACCGCGCGGTGTTCGAGGCCTTTGCGCCCAAGCCCGAGCATCGCCGGTATCAGCACAGCGACTCGGACATGGCCCACCTGTTGCCGTTGATCAGCCAACTGGAGCTGACGGGGACCAACTTCGGCCCGACGCTGAGCGTGTCGCAGATCCGCCGCCACTGCCGGCGCGCGGTGATCGACGGCCAGCTCGCGCCGTTCACCTACAGCCGCGACGAGCACGCCAACATGGTCGCCGAGTTCCTGCGTGATTTCGCCCAGGCACGCGAGCAGCGCGGGCTCAACTTCACCACGGCAGGGTCGATCAACAACGGCAGCCGCCTCGCCGGCATGCGCCTGCTCATGGTGGCGATCCAGCGCTACGGCAGGTATGCCTGACGGCTCAGTGAACTACGGGGCCGCCTCGGCCAGCTTCGCCATGGCAGCGCGGCAGTCCGGTGCCAGCAGCTCGCAGCAAGCCAGCTCGGCGGCGCCGGCGGGATCCAGCTCGCGGCCGTGCTTGATCGCGCTCACGCGGGCCATGGGCCATGTCGGCAGCGGCCGGTCCCGCAGCGCCAGGCATTGGCCCGGGCTGACGTACCCTTCCTGAAGCACGCGGAAGAACCAGCCGTGGCGGCCGCTGGCCAGCACGCGCTCGACCAGGTCCGCCTGCCGCCACCGGCGGGCGAGCTTCCAGCACGGTGTACGCGGCTGGGAGACCTGCACGATCGCCCCGCCCACCGCGTACACATCGCCGAGACAGACGCCGGTCTCGTCCTGGCCCTGGATGGTGAAGTTCTCGCCGAAGCCGCCGGCGGTGATGTCGTGGCGCTGGAGCTCGGCTTGCCAACGCCGGTAGTGGGTTTGAGCGTAGGCGAGCACGGCCATCTCCGGCCCGCCGTGCGTCGGGGCGACCTGGCTGTCACCGTCGAGCCCGGTTCGACTCAACCACACCGGCCCGGGCACGGGGTGCTTGAAGATCGTCGATCGCCACGGCCGCTGCTGGGACTCGCCCGCGCCGGGCGTCCCCAACTGCCGGGGGGAGCCGACCTGGATGCTCGTCACGGTGATCGCTTCGGTCATGGCATGATTCCAAAGGCTCTCCGTTGGCCGACCGCCGGTGATGATATCGACCCGGGCCAACGTCTCACTGGCGTCGGCGTTGGCCGAACGAGGCGCAGGCGGCGGGGACTATGCCGACGTTGGCGACATGCACGCGGCGATCCGCGAGCACGAACTTCAGCGCGACCTCATTCACGTCATGGGCCTGCTACCCGCCGGGCGCCAATACAACGCTCGCCCCATTTGTCCATGCGCCAACATCGCCGCATCCGCCGCCTGTTCGCTGCAAGACCGGGCCATGACGGGTCATCCCGTTGACCGCCACTATCCGGGAGCCTCGTGGGCTTGGCGAAGGC
>SLDI01000545.1:0-3937 GCA_007125385.1 Phycisphaeraceae bacterium
ATTCAAACGTCATTCGAGCGCCTTGAATCCATTCGTAGCGGGTGCCACTGACAAGGCCGTCCTCGGCCTTGTCAGTGTCGGACGGCATCATGGGTCCGCCACGCCAATTCGCACTGACAAGCTCCGCGGACTCCGCTTGTCAGTGGCACCCTTTTCCACACCCGGCCTGAACCCGTCAGGGCCACGACCCGGGCCGGATCGCCATAGAATGCGGCCCATGGCGTCGGCCGTGCGCATCAGCCTGGCGAACAAGTGCCAGTTGCTCTTCGGAGCGGCGGTGGTGCTCATCCTCACCGCCGCCCTGGTCGTGGTGTGGCAGCGGATGCAGACGCTCGTCGAGCAGTGGCCGCGCCAGCACGCCGAGCACCTGGCCGCGCTCTGGAGCGACGGCGCCATCCAGGCCGACGCCCCGCCCGCCGACCGCCTGCCGGCCGAGCGCCAGTGGGCGTTGACGCTCATCGAGCCGGCCGACTTCGAGGCCCGCGCCGAGGCCGACGACTTCTTCGCCCGCGCCATGGAACGTTTCGAGGAGCGTGCCGACGAGACCGCCTGGTTCGCCCCGGCGCAGGACGAGCAGGGCGAGGTCTACTATCGCTACGCCCAGCCGGTCCGCGCCGCCGCCGCGCCCGATGAGGACGCCCCGGACGATGCCCTGGCGGGCGTGCTGCTGATCGACCTGCGCTCGGCCCAGGCCGCCGCCCAGCGGATGGTCAACCGCATCTACATCATCGCCGCCGGCACCTTCGCCGGGCTGCTGGCCCTGGGCGTGTTCTGGTTCATCACCACGCGGCTGATCCTCTCGCCCGTACGGCTGCTGCGCGACGTCGCCTCCAAGGTCTCGGAAGGCGACATCGACATCCGCTCGGACATCAACACCGGCGACGAGTTCCAGGAGCTCAGCGAAAGCTTCAACAACATGCTCGCCAATCTCAAGGAGAAGCAGGACCAGCTCCGCTCGATCAACAAGAGCCTGGACCTGAAGCTCGGCGAGCTGGCCCAGTCCAACGTCGCCCTGTACGAGGCCAACAAGATCAAGGGTGAGTTCCTCGCCAACGTCTCCCACGAGCTGCGCACGCCGCTGAACTCGATGATCGGCTTCGCCGAGGTGCTCGCCGAGACGCTGCCGGACGACGGCGACGCGATCAACGACAAGCGCCGGCGGTACGTCGAGAACATCATCACCTCCAGCCGCCGCCTGCTGGCGCTGATCAACGACCTCCTGGACCTGGCCAAGATCGAGGCCGGCCGCATCGACCTCAACGTCGCGCCCGTGTCCATCGCCGACACCGTCGAGGGCCTGGTCAACCTCATCCGCCCCCAGGCCGCCCAGCGCCAGGTGAGCCTGGAGACCCGCCTCGAGCCCAACCTCTCGCTCGTGCGCACCGACGCCGGCAAGCTGCAGCAGATCGTGTTCAACTTCCTCTCCAACGCCGTCAAGTTCACCCCCCAAGGCGGGACGGTGACCATCACCGCCACGCAACTGCCCCCGCCGCGCCCGGGCGAGCAGAGCCGCGTGCGCATCAGCGTGCGCGACACCGGCCCGGGGATCGCGCCCGCCGACCAGCAGCGCATCTTCGACAAGTTCACCCAGCTCGACCCCAGCACCACGCGCGAGCATGGCGGCACGGGCCTGGGCCTGACCATCAGCCGCGAGCTGGCGACGATGCTCCAGGGCCGCATCGACCTCGAAAGCGACGTCGGCCGCGGCGCCACCTTCAGCATCACCCTGCCCGTGGTCCTGGAGAAGCGCAGCGTGCCCCTGATGCCCGAGGTCAAGGGCCAGTGATCGCCGGGAACTCAAGTCGCAAAGGGGCCGGGCCTGCAGCCACGATTGCGGTGAAGCGGAATCCGTGATCGATGAGCCGCGGCCGGCGATTTGCTTGACATCGGCCCGTCCGTGCCCGACGATGGCCGCATCGCCCCCGGGAGTCCCCATCGCGTGAGCACTGAGCAGGTCGTCGAGCAGGCCCGGTCGTTCCGCTACGAGGCGCAGACCTCCAGCGAGCAGACGCTCAGCGGCACGATCCGCGCCGCCGACGCCGCCGGCGCCCAGCAGGCGTTAAGGGACCTGGGCCTGACGGTCATCGAGATCGAGCCGGCCGACGAGGCCCCGCGTCGCGGCGCGCTGCGTGGCGCCGATTTCGCGACGTTCAACCATCAGCTCGCGCAGCTCACGGCCGCGGGCCTGCCGGTGGAGCAGGGCCTGCGCCTGATCGCGCGTGACATGCGGCGCGGCCGGATCGCCGCGGCGGTCAATGCGGTGGCCGAGGAGCTCGAGTCCGGCACGCCGCTGGCCGAGGCGTTCGAGAAGCACAAGGCCAGCTTCCCGGCGCTGTACGGCCGGATCGTCCAGGCCGGCGTGCGCGCCAGCAACCTGCCCGGCGTGCTGTTCAACCTCGGCCGGCACGTCGAGCTGATGCAGCGGCTGCGCCTGACGCTGTGGCGGGCGTCGGCCTATCCGCTGGTGCTGCTGGTGGGCATCGTGCTGGTCATCGCCCTGCTGGGCGTGTTCATCGTGCCGCAGTTCCGCGAGATCTTCGACGAGTTCGACACGCAACTGCCCGCGATCACCGCCGCCGTCTTCGCCGTCGCCGACGCGATGGGCGCGATCATCATCGCCGCCGCCCTGCTCTTGGGCGCCCTGGCTGTCGCCGGGGCGGCCGCCCGCAGCCTCGGCCACGGGCCGTGGGTGGTCGACCACCTGGTCATCCCGCTGCCGGTGATCGGCTCGATCGTGCATCGCAACCTGATCGCCCGCTGGATCGACGCGCTTCGCCTGGGCGTCGAGGCGGGGCTGGACCTGCCCGCGGCGTTCGAGCTGGCCGCCGACGCCGTGGCCTCACCGCGCCTGCGGGGCGAGACGGACCGCGTCCTGGCGGAGCTGCGCGCCGGCCGGAGCATCGGCAAGGTGCAGGGCCTGCGCCTCATGCCCGCCACGGTGCCCGCCGCCATCGAGCTCGCCTCGCAGCGCTACGACCTGCCGGGCATGCTCGAGAACCTCTCCCAGATCTACCAGCAGCAGGCGGAGGTGCGCCTGGCCAACGTCCAGGCGCTGCTGACCCCGGCGTTTCTCCTGCTCATCGCCCTGATCGTCGGCACGGTCATCGTCGCCCTGCTGCTGCCGCTGTCGCAGTTGATGATGTCGGTCATGTAAGCGAGGCTCGCCATGTTCGTTCGCATCATGGGCATCGTCCTGCGCGGGGGTTTCTGGCTCGTCGCCGGGACGCTGGCGCTGTTCCTGATCGGCCTGGCCGCGGCGCTGGCCGGGGCGGTGCTGGGCGTGCTGGCGGGCTACTTCATCCCCTTCGCCGCGCTGCTGATGCTGCTGATCGTCGCCCGCGTCGCCCAGCGGCTGAAGCGCCACCACGCGCAGATGGTCATGCAGTACGTCGAGCAGATCCTGCGCCTGAACCTGCCGCTGAGCCCGATGCTCAGCGCCGCCGAGGCCAGCGAGACCGGCGGCACGGCCCGTCGCCTGCGCTGGCTGCGCTGGGCGATCGAGGACGGCGAGTCGATCGGCGAGGGCATCGCCAGCACGTTGCCCGAGATCGAGCCGCGCCACACCAGCGCCTGGCTCGCCGCCGAGCGCCTCGGCCGGCTGCCGGCCCTGGTCACGAGCTGGACCCGCCGCCAGCGCCGCGCCGTGGCCCAGCAGGACCCGGACATCACCTACTCCTGGTCGTACGCCATCGTGCTGGTCATCTTCACCGCGCTGCTCGCCGGCGGCATGAGCGTGTTCCTCGCCCCGCAGTACGAGGAGATCTTCGACGACTTCGTCGTCAATCTGCCCGCGGTGACGCGGGTGACGTTCGACGCGATGCCGCTGATCGCGCCGCTGATGCTGCCGCTGGCGATCCTCGCGGCGATGGCCGCGGCGGGCTACGCCCTGCGCATCATGCTCCACAGCCCGGACCGCCGGCCGATGCCCGGCGGGGCG
>SLDI01000528.1:0-3920 GCA_007125385.1 Phycisphaeraceae bacterium
GGCATGCCGACGACGTAACGTCCCCGGCTGGCCCCGACCAGCGCCTCGATCATGCGCAGGTGGCGCACAAGCCAGGGATTCCCGCGATCCAGGCGAATCGGCGGCTGCTCATCGCCAGCCTTGTCCTCAAGGACCGGGTGCATCCAGACGGTCTGGTCGGTCAGCTCGACCCGCGCCCCGAGAAACACGCCCAGGTCGCCGGCCGCGCTCCAGCCGCGCGCGATGGGGAAGGCATCGCCGCCGTACCACGTGCTCGCCAGCATATGCTCAGCCTCGCGACAGCGATAGGCCGGATCGTACCAGCGCTGCTCGGGATCGATCGGCTGAGGCGCCGCGGCGCCACGGGCGCGCGGTGCGGTGATCCAGAAGACGAGTCCACGGCGCGCCCACCATCGCTCATGATGCCTTCGGGCCGTCGCCCAGTCACCATTCGTCATCGGGATCTGCTCTGATTCGTTGCAACGCATGACTCACGGTCCTGGTGGGTAACGGCAGCATCAATCGCCCGCGCTCACGTCCTGCACCCGACCTCGCCCCTGGAACGCGGCGACCATGGCCAGGAAGTTCTCCGGCGGAATGTCGTTCAGCACGCTGTGGCTGGTCGCCCCCACGTGCCGCGTGTTCGGCGGCAGACGCTCAAGCAAATCGCGCACGGCCTGGCGCACCTGCTGCGGCGAGCCGAACGCCAGCGGCCCCGCCACGTCGATGTTGCCGATGAGCGTCAGCCGAGCGCCGAAGCGCTGCGCCAGCTCGACGATGTCCATGCCATAGGGCTCGATGGGGTTGAGCGAAACGAAGCCCAGGTCGACGATCATGGGGATCACCGCGCGGATGTCGCCGTCGCTGTGGAAAGTCAGCGGCACGCCCGCCTGCCGCGCCGGCGCGATGCAGCGACGCAGGCGGGGCATCCATGTCTCGACCAGGTATTGCGGGCGAAACAGCAGCCCGCCCTTGTGACCCAGGTCGTCGCCGACGTGGATGAAGCTCAGCGGGTAGTCCAGCAACGCTTCGAGCACGCGCTGGTTTTCGTCCATCGCCATGTCCAGCAGTTCGTCGAGCAGCGCCGGCTCGTCGTAGAGGCACAGGCCGAACGCCTCCAGGCCCATTGCCTCGTAGACCTGCGTCAGCCCGGCGGAGAGGTGATGCCACAGGCCCAGGCCCGTGCCCTCGATGGCCTTGAGGAAACGCTCCAGCGCGCGCTCATCGACCTGCATGGGGGTGATCACGCCCTCGGCCTTGAGCCGACGCAGATCGGCCCGGCTGCGCATCGTGCCGCGCGGCACCTGCCCGAACAGCGACGCGGGCTTGGCGAAGAGGGGTCCGCCGATGGCGTCCTGCCCGATCGCCAGCGCCAGGGCGACGAAGTCTTCGGCGGCGAGGTGCCAGGAGTTGGCGGCCGGCTTGCCCAGGATCGCCTCGCAATTGCGGCGGTCGATGAGGTACTCCAGGGTCGCCCGGCGGTCGGTGGGTCGGCCGGCGAAGGTATCGAGCAGCCGTTGCCGGTCGCTGTCGCCGCCCAAGCCGTGGCCGCGCGGGTCGACGTGGTCGCCGGGGGAGAGGCGCTGCTCGTAGGGACGGGGCGTGGTGCTGGGCGAGTCGGTCATGCAGCGTGCTCGGGCGGCTGGTACGGTTGAGGCCGGGGCCCGGGAAAATCACCGGCCGCGGGCTCAGTGTACCATGGGGTCCGATCCTATTTTTTACTGATGAGAGCCGCCCGTAATGACGGATTTAATGACCCGCCTCAGCCACAGCCCGGTGCTCTGCGACGGCGGCATGGGCACCCAACTGCTCGAAGCCGGCCTGCCCACCACCACCGCCGGCGAAGCCTGGAACCTCGACCACCCCGACGCCATCGAGCAGATCCACCGCGCCTACCACGGGGCCGGCTGCCGGATCATCACCACCAACACCTTCGGCGGCTCCAGCGCCGCCCTGGCACGCCACGGGCTTCAGGCGAAGGCCGACCAGATCAACGAGGCCGCGGCACGCCTGGCCCGCCGCGTCGTCGGCGACGACGGCTGGGTTGCGGGCAACCTCGGCCCGTTCGGCGGCTTCCTCGAACCACTGGGCGACGACAAGCCCGACGACGTCAAAGCCATGTTCGCCCGCCAGGCCGCGGCGCTCAAGCGTGGCGGCGCGGACGTGATTCTCGTCGAAACCATGGCCGACCCCGGTGAGGCCGCGCTGGCCATCGCCGCGGCGCGCGAGCTCGACGACGAACCGATCATCGCCGCCTTCGCCTTCGAGAAGGGGCCCGGCCAAGCGTTCGCCACGATGATGGGCGCTGATGTGCCCACGGCCCTGACCGCGGCGCGCGACGCCGGTGCCGACATCGTCGGCGCCAATTGTGGTACAGGCCTGGGTGTCGAGGACTATCGCCACCTGGCCGAGCAACTGCTCGCCGCCGCCGGCGATGCACCGGTGATCGTCCAGCCCAACGCCGGCGCCCCGCAGGTCACCGCCCAGGGAACCGTCTACGCAGCCACGCCCGACGACATGGCCGAACTCGCCCGCGACCTGACAGAAATGGGCGTGCGCATCGTCGGCGGCTGCTGTGGCACCACGCCGCGCCACCTCGCGGCCATGGCCGGGCAGATGACGTGACCACGATGTGTCGTGGAGCATCGCCTGCCCCCGGTCCCCGCGGCAAATGGTTACGTCTTCGATGTACGCTCGCCCCCGCGGGGGCTACGGCTGGTTCCACTCAAATCCTCGGCCATTGCGGCAAGTCCCTGGATGACCTGCATGAGTCTGACCTGATTCCGTGACGCTCCATGGCGACTGAGGCGGCGTTCGCTCGATAAATTGCAGGGTACGTGGCCGCTCGGAGGCCCTGCAACCCTTCACCCGCTGAGGGAGGCCCGGAGCATGGACGAGCCGGTTCACTTCGAGATCGTCTACACCCACGAACGCATCGAATCACGCGGTGGCCTGGCGCTCATCGGCCGGCTGCTGGCCAACACCAACCTCAAGCGACAGCTCGACGCGTTAAGCCTGAATTCGTGTCGCAAGCCCGTCATCGGCCACGGCGATGTCGTGCGGGCGTTCGTCGGGCTGCTGTGCCTGGCCCGGCCCGATTACGCCGCGATCGAAGACGAGCATCACGGCGATCTGCTTCGCCTGAGCTTCGGGCTCGATGCGCTGGCCTCGGAAGAGACGCTGCGTCAGCGGCTTGATGCGATTGCGCATGAGCGGCCGAACGAAGCACGCGCCATCATCGCCGAGGCGTCGAACACTCTGGTGGGCTTGCACGCGCCGACGATCACGCCCTGCCTGCGCGTGGGGCAGCGTCAGTGGATCCCGCTCGATGGCGACGTCTCGCCGCTGGACAATGGGCAGACGAAGAAGCAGGGCGTGGGACGCACGTACAAGGGATGTGATGGCTACGCGCCGATGTTCGCGCACCTGGGCGTGGAAGGTTACCAGGTTCACGCCGAGTTGCGTGAAGGTACGCAGCATTGCCAGAAGGGCACGCCGGCACTGCTCGATGAGGCGATCCGCCGCTCGCGCGCGATCCTGGCGATGCATCACGGCGATGATGTCGATCCGCGCCAGCAGCGATTGCTGGTGCGTCTGGACGCGGGCCACGACGATGTTGAGAACGTGCGCGTTTGCCGGCGCTGGCCGGGCGTGGACTGGATCATCAAGCGAAACCCCCGAAAAATGGGGCAAAACGCGTTGGACGAGTGGCGTGAGATCGCGGCGGCCCATGGCACGTGCGAGCAACCGCGCGACGGCAAGCAGATCTGGCGTGGGGACTACTCGCTGGAGCACGGCGGGCGGAGCGAGCGTGTGGTGTTCGAGCTGACCGAGCGTACGAGCACGGCCGACGGTCAGCAGTTGCTGGTGCCCAGCGTGGAGCTGAGCACGTGGTGGACGAGCCTGGCGCGAACGAAGGTGTCGGCAGAGAAGGTGATCGA
>SLDI01000512.1:0-3917 GCA_007125385.1 Phycisphaeraceae bacterium
CCGCGGTCAGGGGGTGTAGCTCAATTGGTCAGAGCACCGGACTGTCGATCCGGAGGTTGCGGGTTCGAGTCCCGTCACCCTCGCTTTCGCAAGACCCCGCGTTACCTCGCGGGGTTTTGTTTTGCGCCGCGTGTGGCAAGGGTTTACAGCCCTCACCCTCGCCGTGCACCTGTCCTTTCTCGTTGCGCCTCGTCGCGTCCGGCCGCGTTGTTCCGCGCTGGTTTTTCTGCGCATTTACTGCGCGCGGCTCGTCCGCATCGGCGTCGTCGGTGCCCGTGGCCGCGAGTTGAAGCGGCTGTTCGACCGCCGGCGGGACGGGGCCATCCAGAGCGTTGAGGGCCGGCGTCAGATCGTGCAGGCGGACGTGGGCATACCGTCCGATGGTCAGAGTGGGGGTGGAATGGCGAGCCAGTTCCTGGGCCACCTTCACCGAGGCCCCGCTGGCGACGACGCGGGAAACGTAGGTGTGCCGCAGGCTGTGGAAATCAGCCACCCGACCGGCGTCGTCGGCATACCGCAGGAAGGGCGACTTCCGCCGCTCCCGTCGCTCTGTAAGGCCCTTCGTTTCCTTGATCCACCACGCCCGAGCCCGCCGCAGGTCGGCCCGCATGAGCCTCGCGGCCTTCTTCTCGGGGAGGGCCAGCAGCCGTTGGCCCGCCGGCCGCTCTGCCAGCCAGGGCCGCAACCGCTCCGCCAACTGCGTGCGGATGGGCTGCTCATCGTCCCGCCGCCGCTTGGTGTAGGCCGCCGCCACCCTCACGACGGGCGGATCAGCATCCAGGTCGAAGCTGGCCGGCGTCAGGCTCGCCAACTCCGAGGCGCGGAAGCCGGTGCCGGCCGCCAGCCGGTAGGCCATCGCCCGATCGCCGCCACTCATCCCCATCACGAGGGGGCCACGCTCAGCCGCGTCGGTCAGCCGCTCCATCTCCTCCGGCGTCAGGTCACGGCGCACGCGCCGCCGGTCGGTATCCGCGTTGAAGCCCGACAGGTGCTTGAGGTCATTGCGGCGGGTGCGGCCGTCCGCCTCCAGCCAGCCCGCGAACGTTTTGACCGATCGCAGGATCGCGTTGCAGGTCCGCAGGGCCCGGCCCTGCTCGCGGATGTCGGCGATCGCTTTGCGTACCGCGTCGGGCGTGAGGTCAGACAACTGCTCGGCGGTGCTCATGCCGACCACGCGACGGACGTGGGCCACGGTCTCCTTGACGTGGCCTTCGGTGTTGCCCTTGGCGCGCAGCATCGTCTCGAAGTCGGCGATGTGCCGTTCCAGCTTCTGCGCCTCATGCTCGCGGTAGCGTTGGGCGCGGGGGTCGGTGCGGCCCTCGCGCAGGTCCGCCGCTTCCAGCTCCCAGCGCTCGGCCATGCGCATCGCAGTTCGCTTGTCCGTCGTTCGGCAGGACCGATGCTTGAAGCGCCCGTCAGCGCCCTTGAACGTCGCGTAGTAGTAAGGCCCCTTCCTCTTCCAGACGCTGGCCATGGTCACGATCCCTTCCGCCGACGCTTCGGCCGGACGATGATTTCCAGCTCCAGCACGTCGGCCAGCTTTTCAACGGTGCTTACCCGCAGGTCGATCTCCGTGCTCATCAAGCGCGAAAGCGTGCTCTGCTCAATGCCACTGTCCTGGGCGATGCGGTAACGTGTCTTGCCCCTGGCCTCGATGGCCTGCCGGATTCGGTTCAGCAACTCAGCCATATCTGCCACCTTACCGCAATACTTGATTACACGCAATCATTGTTTCGGTCGCCCCCGCTTCGATGTGTGAGGCTTCAGCGTGATCCGACCGACGGATCGCCCGAACGCGGTTGCGGAATCCAGGTTTGGCAGGCTTGCAAGCCCATAAGCGGGATACTCGGCTGTCACGTCGGCACCTCCATCACGTTGGATTCCGGAGGGATTTCCCCGTCCGCCCCGTCCGCCGCGCTCGCCTCGCTGGATGTGAGGCTCTGAGGCGGATTTCCGGGCGGACGCGTGGCGCACTGTTTGGTCGCGTGAATGATCGGATCGAGGCCGTTCCCGTCCGCCGCATTCCCGCTTGTGGCGCCCTCATCGCCGCTGGCAGACAAGGCGGACGGAGCGGACGGGAATTTCCCGTCCTTTTCCAGAACCATGACACGCTGACGAGACTTGCCCGTAGGTCTGGGGCTCTGAACGTCAATTCCCGCCTGTCGCAGATTCGGAGCCAACCGACGAATCGCTTTGCCGAGTGCCGACGGCGACCTGGGCCACCCCCTTCGCTGGCGTTGGGCCTCGTCGGAGTAATGAGTTTCAAGTTCCCCGAGCAATTCGTTCGCTGTGCCAGACCAGCGGCACCGCGCCTCCATCAGCGCCACCACCGCTGGCCCGATCGGCGATGCCTCAATTGCGAACTCAGTGCTTTGCTGGCGGTTGTCCGAGTAGCTGCGCATAAACGCGCCGTCATCCCACCTCAGGGCGGGTTCGGCCGCCGTCACCCACTTGGCGAAGTCGGCCATCCTGGGCAGGCGATCCAGCTTCACGCCATCGACATTCGCCAAGGCGGCGCTCACCGCGTCCAGAAGCGCGCCGAAGATGCGCGGCCGGGCCTGGTCGAACTGCTCGTTCAAGATCGACTCCTCAACCCGGCGATCGGCGGGAATCGCGGGAAGCGTAATGGACAACGCTCGATCCAACAGGTCTGAACGGGTAGCGATCTCATCAATGCCATTCAGCATCACCGGCCGCTGTGCAGTAAACAACGCTTCATCGTCATCTGTGTGCAGCTTCCGTGTCGCAAATCCCCCGCCTGTCGCCAGGCAGCAGAGCGCATCGGAAAGGTAGGAGGCGATGCCGCTCAGATTGTCATAGCCGAGCACATGGCCGTTGCCCGCGGCGATCATCAGGTCGCGCTCGTCCTTCGGCGGCCGGCGGAGCGGAGCGACATTAGGATCGACCAGGGCCCGCAGCATCCGACACAGACTGGACTTTGCCGAGCCCTGGTGGCCGTTGACGATGAGCAAGGGATAGGGCCTTTTCGGCCGCAGCGCGGCCACGAGCCAGGCAACCACGAGCCGCCAGTCGTCATCATCGGGAAGGTTCACAAACTGACGCAGTTCATCAATAGACCCGCCGGCCTCCGGCTCTGGAAGCGGCATCATGCCCCGCTTGCGAACGAAGCGGACAGGGCAGTCGGTGGACTCAAGCACTCGCCAGCCCTGAGCGGTAACCTCGATCACTCGCCATCGGGCGTCGCACAGGTCAATGTAGATCGCAGCGCCCCGCCCGGCGATGCGGAGGTGTACCTCATACTCGGGACCGTCGCAGATCGCCTTGCCCGCAATCACGTTGACGGCGTCGTGAAGCGACTGAGAGCCAGGAGCCCTCCCATGCGCCTCGTAATAGCTCCGGCTCAGCCACCGCCGCAGGGCCTTGCTGTTGACTGGCCATGTCTCCAAATGGTCGTTGACCTTGATCGTAGCGAAGCCCTCAGCATCGTATCCACCAGGCGTATGGAACAGCGTGGCCTCCTGCATCAGCGCCACGGCTTCGGTCGCTTGGGATCGCTTCGGTCGGCGCCCATCCACCTGGTCGTGCTCGTCCTTGGGCGGTGCATCCTGCGTCGGCTCATACTCCGGCGTCTGCTCGGCCAGCCGCACAAGTTCTTCAAGCGTTCCGCCGGCGTCGAACCAGTCGGACACATCACCCTTGGCGGGCATGTCTGGCCAATGTTGTGCGAGGTCGAGTACGTGGACGCTTGCGGCCGCATCGCACATGCTCTTGGCGATCTGCTCAACATGCGCATGGCCTTTCGAGTCGTTGTCCGACAACAACACCAGACGGTGATTCCGCAGCGGGGTCAGGTCGGTCAGGTGTGCTTTGCCGGCGCCGCCGGCCGTCGTGGTGGCGATGCCGCCTTCAGCCCGAATGCGATCAACATCCTTCTCGCCCTCCGGTACGAAAATGAA
>SLDI01000009.1:0-13899 GCA_007125385.1 Phycisphaeraceae bacterium
CGGCGCTGGCGGCGATGCAGGAGGCGGACGGGCTCTGGCCGGGGGACGGGGCGGAGAGGGAGTTGCGGCCGATGGCGGCCGCGGCGGTGCTGCTGCTGCTGGCGGAGGCCCCGGCCTTTCACGAGGCCGTGGACGAGCCGGCCCTGCGCCGCTGGTTCGCCGAGCACTGGCACGAGCTCGACGAGCCGACGCGCCGGCTGTACCGGCGGGCCCAGGTGAGCCGGCCGGCGTCCGTGGCGGCGTGAGGGGTCCGCGGTGGCAGGGGTTGCGCGGGACCGGCGTCAAAGTCAAAAGGGGGTCGGCAGGGCTCATCGGCTGCGGCGCCTGCGGTCTGCCTTAAGCGCCCGGTGGTGCAGGGACTTGACCGTGGCTGGGGCGGGGGCGACAATGGCCGCCTTGCCGTTGGCGTGCCCGCCCGGCCGGGGCAGGGCGTGGCGTTGAGCCTGGACCGAGGCGACCGCAATCATGAAGAGCTTTCCCATGCAGAGCCGTTTTGGCCGCGCGCGCGGTGGTGTCGTGGCAGTGTCGATCGTTGCGCTGATGTGGGCGTCGTTGGCGACGACGGCGGCCGTGATGGGCGGGTGCGGTCAGCGTGTGGACTCGACGCCCAACGCCCCGCCGGCGCCGACCTGGTCGGGGCCGGGCTATCTGCGCGGGACGATCGGCTCGATGGCGGGGGTGCGCAACTATGAGCCGTTGCTTGTCGAGGGCTACGGGGTGGTGATCGGCCTGGACGGGACGGGCTCGGCGGAGCTGCCGATGGAGCTGCGCGAGCGGCTGCTGAATCATGCGCGGCAGATGGGGGTGGGCTCGAGCCAGATGGCGCGTGATCTGCCGGAGCAGTACCAGGCCTTTGCGCAGATGAGCCCGGAGCGTCTGTTGCGCAGCCGGGACACGGCGCTGGTGGCGGTGCAGGGGTTCGTGCCGCCGGGCGCGGCGGCGGGGACGCGCTTCGACGTGCTGGTCTCGGCGCTGCCGGGCACGCAGACGACGAGCCTGGCCGGCGGCGTGCTGTGGACGACGGATTTGAGCGTGGGGGGCACGGCTCCGGAGCTCGGCTTTACGCACCCGCGGGCGGACGCGTCGGGGCCGATCTACCTCGAGCCCTACGACAGCGTGTCGCAGGAGCTGGAGGCGCTGGAGATCGACGAGGACGATCACCTGATGCAGGCGGTGGTGGTCAACGGCGGGCGGGCGACGCGGGCGCGGTCGCTGGAGCTGGTGCTGAACCAGCCGGCCTACCCGCGAGCGCGGGCGATCGCCGACCGGATCAACGAGCGCTTCCCCACGGAGCCGGGCGAGCGTGGTCACACGGCCAACGCGGTCAACGCGACGACGATCGAGCTTCAGATTCCGCGGCGGTATCAGGATCGGCCGGAGGACCTGATGGCGTTGATCTCGCACACGTACATCGGCGGGCCGGTGGGCTACGAGCAGACGCAGGCGCGGCGGCTGGGGCGTGTGCTGGAAACGGACATCGAGCAGGCGCGGTCGGTGATCCTGGCGTGGCACTCGCTGGGGCGGACGGTGCGGCCGGTGGTGCGGGAATACTACGAGCACGAGGAGTTGGAGGTGCATCTGGCGGCGCTGGAGGCCGGGGCGCGGCTGGAGGACGAGCGGGCGAGCGAAGGGCTGCTGGAGCTGTCGGAGCACGCGGACGCGGCGGTGCGGCAGCGGGTGGCCGAGGTGCTGGTGTACCTGCCGCGGAGCCTGCGGGGCGGGCAGGCGCTGGGGCGCCTGGTGGACGACGACGAGCCGGCGGTGCGCATCGCGGCGTACGAGACGCTGGCGCGGCAGGGTGACCGGGACCGGATCGACCGCTTCGTGGTCGGCAGCCGGACGCGGACGAAGTTCGTGATCGACCGGGTCGAGGCGGAGCGGCCGATGATCTACGTGACGCCGCAGCAGTTGCCGCGGGTGGTGATCTTCGGGCCTGAGCTGAGCTTGCGCAACCCGATGTTCGCGAGCCTGTGGGACAATCGGCTGGTGCTGCGGGCCAACGAGGAGCCGGGGTACGTGGAGTTGTACTACCAGCGGCGTCGCGCCATCGAGGGCGAGCGGCACAAGGTGGACGCGAGCGTGGCGGCGTTGGCGTTTGCGCTGGCGCATGAGCCGTCGGCCGATCTGCCGATGGAGGGTCTGAACCTGAGCTACGCGGAGGTGGTGGAGGTGTTGTCGCACCTGGTCGAGCGTGGCGTGATCGAGGCGGATCTTGAGTTGCGGCGCTCGCCGTTGGCGCAGGCGGTGGCCGAGGCGATGACGCAGCCGGGCTACGGCCGGCCGGAGCTGGCCGAGGGCGAGGTGTGGGATGATCCGCTGGAGGAGCCCGGCTACGAGTTGCCGGATCTGGACGATCCGCCGCTTCTGAACCAGCCGCCGGCTGACGGTGGCGTGCAGCGGCCGAGCCGGCTGAGCCCGGCGGTGGGGCCGCGGTCCCGCGGCGGGGTGCAGCGTGAAGGGCTGGGCGAGGTGGACCCGTCGCCGCGCGGCGACGTGGAGATGCGGCGGGAGGTCGATGAGCTTCCGACGGTGCCCGGCGGGGAGCCGGTGCAGCGCCAGGAGTGAGGGGGGGCTCGGCTTTGCAGGCGGGCGCGGGGTTGAACGGGGTTCCGGTCGGATGAATGGGGTTCATGTCGCGGGGTTGGCGCGGTAGAATCGCTGGCTTGGGCCGATTTGGACGCTGGGGCGTGCAACGGCCGATAAACCCGGGGGCGGACCCGGTGCGGCGTGGGCGGCACCGGGGCTTGCCTGTCTGACATGGAGGTGCCCACGCGCATGCGTTTGGCCAAGCTTACCCTTGCAGGCTTCAAGTCCTTCGCGGACAAGACGGAGATCCGCTTCGACGCCCCCATCACGGGCATCGTCGGGCCCAACGGCTGCGGCAAGTCCAACGTCGTCGACGCGATCAAGTGGGTGCTCGGCGAGCAGTCCGCCAAGAGCCTGCGCGGCGGGGCGATGATGGACGTCATCTTCAACGGCTCGGCCACGCGCAAGCCCTCGGGCATGGCCAGCGTGACGCTGACGTTCGACAACCGCGCCGACGAGCAGGGCGAGCGCAGCCTGGCCGTGGAGCTCGACGAGGTCGCCGTGACGCGCCAGCTCTACCGTGACGGCACGAGCGAGTACCTGATCAACGGCAAGCGGGCGCGGCTGCGCGACATCAGGGAGCTGTTCATGGACACCGGCGTGGGCACCGACGCCTACTCGGTGATCGAGCAGGGGCGGGTCGACGTGCTGCTGCAATCCAACGCGCAGGATCGGCGGCAGATCTTTGAGGAGGCGGCGGGGATCAGCCGGTTCAAGGCCCGCAAGAAAGAAGCCATCCGCAAGCTCGACCGCACGGAGCAGAACCTGGCGCTGGTGCGTCAGCGGCTGGAGGACACCCAGCGTCGGCTGCGCAGCGTGAAGATGCAGGCGGCGCGGGCGCGGTCCTACCAGGAGCACACGGCCCGGCTGCGCGAGCTTCAACTGCAATACGCGCTGGCGGAGTATCACAAGCTCAACGAGCGGCTGGGCGAGGTCGCCGAGGCCCTGGAGCAGGCCGAGGCCGACCGCGCGCGGGCGCAGCGCGAGCTCGCCCGGCACGAGCAGGCGGCGAGCGAGGCGGAGATCGAGCGCGGGCAGGTGGTCAAGCGCCAGCAGGAGCTCGATGCCCAGCGCATGGCCGAGCAGTCGCGCCAGCAGCAGGCGGCGCAGCGCGAGCGGTTCGCCGCGTCGTCGCTGGCCGAGGCGAACAAGCACATCGAACGCGACGTCAAGCGGCTTCAGGAGCTGGCGGCGCGACGCGATCAACTGGAGAAGGAGCAGGCGGAGCACGCGGCCGAGCTTGAGCGGCTGGAGGCGCGGGTCAAGGACAGCGAGGCCCGGCTGCAGGCGGCGCAGCAGGAGCATCGCCGCTTGCAGCATCAGCTCAATGAGAAGCGCTCCGAGCTGGACGATGAGAAGGCCGGCGTGACCAACCTGATGCGCCGGGCGTCGCAACTGCACAACGAAATCACCAGCCTCGACACGTTCGAGACGAACCTGCAGGCGACGCGCGACAAGCTTCAGAACCGGCAGCAGGAGGTCGCGGAGCAGCTCGAGAAGCTGCTGACGGCGCGCGACCAGGCGCAGGCCAAGCTGGACGAGGCGCGCGAGCTGATCGAGGCCGAGCAGGCGCAGCTCGCCAAGCAGGCCGAGCTGGCCAGCAGCTACGACGCGCAGCAGCGCGCGGTGGCGGACGAGCTGGCCCGGGCGAAAGAGCAGCGGTCGGGGCTGGAGTCGCGGCGGGCACTGTTGCAGGAGATGCAGGATCGGCAGGAGGGCCTGAGCGACCCGGTCAAGGCGGTGCTGGCGCGCGCGGGAGGCAATGGTGAATCGACGTTCCGCTTCGTGCGCGGGTTGCTCGCGGAGCTGATCGAGGCGGACGTCGAGCATGCAGCGCTCGTCGAGGCGGCGCTGGGCGACTATCAGCAGGCGCTGGTCGTCGATCGGCTGGTGGACATCTGCTCGAGCAACGGCGGGCGCGAGGCGATCGAGTCCCTGGGCGGGCGGGTGAGCTTTCTGGCGCTGGACGAGGCGGCACGCGATGCGCCGGGGCACGATGCGCCGGCGTATGGTCTAGCGCCGATCAGCGCGCTGGTGCGGTATCCGGCCTGGCTCGAGCCGGTGATCGCGCGGACGCTGGGACGGACGTTGAAGGTCGAGGACCTCGATCGGGCGCTGATGCTGCGTGCGACGCTGGGCGCGGGCTGGCGATTCGTGACGGCCGCGGGTGAGCTGCTGGACGCCGACGGCCGCGTGTTCGCCGGGCCCAGCGGGCAGGCGGCGGGCGGGCTCATCTCGCGTCGCAGCGAGCTGGCGTCGCTGCGCGAGCAACTGGCGGAGGTCGATGGGCGCATCGAGGATCGGCAGACGCGCTTGAGCGAGCTGTCGGACCACGCGGCCCACGTCGAACGCGTGGCGAACGAGCTGCGGCAGTCGATCTACGAGGCCAACGCCGTCCGCGTGGAGATGACCAGCCGGATCGAGAGCCTCGACGGGCAGATCGCGTCGCTCGAACGCGAGCAGCCGGTCATTGCCCAGGAGGTGGAGCAGGTTCACAAGCAGTTGCGCCAGACGCACGAGCAGCGCAGCGATCGGCGCGAGGCGGCGGAGCAGGTGGAGCGCGACCAGGCCAGCCGACAGCAGCGCGTCGACGCGCTGGCGGGCGAGATCGAGGCGCTGACCGAGCGCGTCGAGCAGGCGGGCGAGGCGGTCACGGCCGTGCGCGTCGAGGCGGGCAAGGCGGCGGAGCAATTGTCGTCGGTGCAGCGGCAGCTACGCCAGAGCGAGCTGGCGTCGGCGGACGTGGGCCGGCAGCACAAGGCGATCGAGGATCAGCTCGCCAGCGCCCGGCAGCGCATCGCGGAGCTGGAGAACGACCAGGCCGAGGCGCGCGACGAGGCGGAGCAGGCGCAGGGGAAGGTGCAGGAGCTGGTCACGCACTGCGAGCTGGCGCAGCGCAAGCTGGCGGAGGCGGACGAGCGCATGCGGTCGCTGCGCGAGGCGTCGCAGGCGCAGCGCGAGGCGGTGGAGTCGGCGGAGCGGCACGTGCATGAGCTCCAGGTGCAGCGGCGCGAGGTGGAGGTGAAGGTCGAGGGCGTCCGGCAGCGCGCGAGCGAGCAGTTGGAGGTGGATCTCGACGCGGCCTATCGCGAGGCGGTGCAGCGAAGGCAGCGCACTGACAAGGACGCGGACGGCCTTGTCAGTGGCACCCCGGAGTCGAACGGCGACGGGCATGGGGAGGTGGACGGCCTGGGCACTGGCGGGCCAGCCGCCAGTGGCACCCATGAAGGTAATGGGCCAGCCGCCAGTGGCAACCCGGAAGAGGAGGCGGCCGCGCAAGAGGGCGATGGCGCGGCGGAGGAGGACGCCGACCCGTTCGACATCGACTGGCAGGCGGTCGAAGCGGAGATGAAGGAGCTGCGCGGCAGGATCGCGCGGCTGGGCAACGTGAACATGGAGGCGATCCAGGAGCAGGACGAGCTCGAGGGCCGACACGACGACCTGGCCGAGCAGGTGCGCGACATCGACGAGGCGCGGCAGCGGCTGGAGAACTTGATCAAGCAGATCAACGATGACTCGCGGCAGCGCTTCGAGACAACATTCGAGCAGATCCGCGAGCACTTCGCCGGGCAGCAGGGCTTGTTCCGCAAGCTCTTCGGCGGCGGGCGTGCCGACCTGTTCCTGCAGCCGGACGAGGCAGGCAATGTCGACGTTCTGGAGTCGGGGATCGAGATCCGCGCCAAGCCGCCGGGCAAGGAGCCTTGCTCGATCAGCCAGCTCTCGGGCGGCGAGAAGACGATGACGGCGGTGGCGCTGCTGATGGCGATCTTCAAGACCCGGCCGTCGCCCTATGCGCTGCTGGACGAGGTGGACGCGGCGCTGGACGAGGCGAACGTGGGCCGGTTCACGGAGGTGATCCATGAGTTCCTGGATCGGTCCCACTTCATCATCATCACGCACCACAAGATGACGATGCAGGTGTGCGATCTGCTCTATGGGATCACGATGCAGGAGCGCGGGGTGAGCAAGCGCGTGTCGGTGCGGATCGACCAGGTGGGCCGCGACGGGCAGATCGCGCGCGAGGCGGTGGAGGCCGAGGAGGATGCGCCCGTCGAGGCGGCGGCGGTGAGCAACGGCAACGGGCACGCCGCCAACGGTGACGGCGAGGCGAACGGGCGGAGCAATGGCAAGTCGCGCGGCAGCGCGCGCGAGCGACTCGCGGCGATGCTCGAGGGGCGGCAGACCGTCGAACTGGAGCGCCGGTAGGCGGTGGAGGCGTTGGCGGTTGTCGATTTTCGGTTGCCGGTTGATATGATCGCGTCGGCGGTCAGGAAATCGTCATCGGCAATGGAAAGTCGACGATCGGCAATTTTTCATGGAAGCACATCCCGCCATTGATGTCCCGGGGTTGAACGAGCCGGTCGCCGACGACGTGGCCGGGACGCCGACGGCGCCGCCGTTGTCGTTGACGGACTTTCTCGACGTCGGGGCGTTGCAGGAGATCCAGGACCGGTTCACGGCGGTGACGCGGCTGTGCACGACGATCCGCGACGCCGCGGGCAGGCAGGTCACGGCCCCGACGGACGTGGTGGATCTGACGCAGTCGGAGCTGTGGCTGGAGCAGTTGATCACCGCCGAGCGCGACGGCGAGCGGTTCAGCGCGCCGATCGTGGTCGAGGGGCAGGTGCTCGGGTCGATCTCGATCGAGCGCGAGGCGGTCGAGTGCGACACGCCGGCGACGCGGGATCGCTTCGCCGAGGCGGCGCGGCAGCTCGGCGTGGACGAGGCGCAGATCGCGGCGGTGACGGACGCGGCCGCGGCGCACTTCGCGCCGGGACGGGCGGCGAGCATCCAGTTCCTCTACCTGCTGGCCAACGCGATCGCCCGGCTGTGCTACGAGCAGTACCACGCCCGGCAGCGGATCGAGGAGCTGTCGGCGCTCTACCGCGTCAGCACGCTGCTGTCGGCGCGGCGTGACGTCGCGCAGGTGCTGGACACCGCGGCGCGATCGGTCGCGGAGGTGATGAAGGTCAAGGCCGCGTCCATTCGCCTGCTCGACGAGCAGCGCAACAACGAGCTGGTGCCGCGCGCGGTGCACAACCTCTCGCCGGGCTACATCGAGAAGGGGGCGATCCGGCTCGAGGACAGCGTGCTGTTCCGCGAGGCGCTGGCCGGGAAGGTGCCTTACGTCGCGGACATGGCCGGCGACGAGCGCGTGGTGTACCCGGAGGACGCCGCCGAGGAGGGCCTGGTCTCCATGCTCTGCACGGGCATGATCCACCAGGGCAAGCCGATCGGGGTGCTGCAGCTTTTCACAGGCTACGAGCGGCGGTTCACCGAGTTCGAGATCAACCTGGTGCGCGCCATGGCGCAACTGCTCGGCTCGGTGATCGAGAACGCGCGGCTGACGGCGGCGCGGCAGGACAACGAGCGCATCATGCGACAACTGCACCTGGCCGCGGACGTGCAGCGGCGGATGCTGCCGGCCGCGATGCCGCACGTGCCGCCGCTGACCGTCGCGGCCCGCTACGTGCCGAGCCTGGAGTTGGGCGGCGACTTCTACGACTTCATCAATCTCGACGGCCACCTGGGCATCGCCATCGGCGACGTCGTGGGCAAGGGCGTCGCCGCCAGCCTGCTCATGGCCAGCGCGCGGGCGAGCCTGCGGGCCTATGCCCAGGACCTGTACGACCTGGACGAAATCATCGCGCGCGTGAACGTGGCGATGTGCCGGGACACGTCGGACAACGAGTTCGCCACGATCTGGTACGGCGTGTTCGATCCGCGGTCGCGGCGGCTGACGTACTGCAACGCCGGCCACGAGCCGGGCCTGCTCTATCGCGACGGGCGCGTCCAGCCGCTGGCCGCGGGCGGGATGCTCGTGGGCGTGGACCCGGGGCAGGTCTACGACAAGGGGCTGCTGGAGCTGCGCGCCGGCGACGTGGTGCTGCTGCTGAGCGACGGGCTGGTCGACTGCTTCAACGAGGAGAACGAGCGCTTCGGGCGCGGCCGTGTCGAGCAGGCGCTGCGCGAAGCGGCCGAAGGCTCGGCCAACGAAATCCTCCAGCACGTGCTCCAGTCGGCGCGCCGGTTCGCGGGCCGCCGCCGCAGCATCGACGACACGACGCTCGTGGTGCTCAAGCTCGACGAGACGGCGCGGCGCGGGTGAGCGGGTTTCTCAATGCAGAACGCGAAAGGCTGGGTGATACGGATCACCGATCAGTCATGGGCGTTGCGTGCCACGGCTTGACCCGCAGGGCAAGCCGTGCATCTGTCGTCCAGCGCGCCTTCAATCCATTCGTCGCGGATCGGGTGCCACCGACAAGCGGAGTCCGCGGAGCTTGTCAGTGCGGATCGGCGTCACGAACCCGTCACGCCAGCCGGCACTGACAAGGCCGAGGACGGCCTTGTCAGTGGCACCCGCGACGATTGGACGGAAGACGCCCTATCGCACGGCCCGCCGCATCGCGGACAAGCCGGCCCGGGCACCCGGCCCGCTCACGCTTCGCTGGCGTGGATGAACTGGCGGTAGAGGTTGGCGTAGACGCCGCCGGTCGTCAGCAGCTCCGCGTGCGTGCCGCGCTCGATGATCCGGCCGTGGTCCAGCACCAGCACCATGTCCGCGTGGCGGATCGTCGACAGCCGGTGCGCCACCACGAAGCTCGTGCGCCCGGCCAGCAGCACCTTCAGCGCCTTCTGGATCCGCGCCTCGGTCATGGTGTCCACCGCCGACGTCGCCTCGTCCAGGATCAGGATCCGCGGATCCGCCAGCATCGCCCGGCAGAAGCAGACCAGTTGCCGCTGGCCCAGCGACAGGTGGCTGCCCCGCTCGCCCACCTCCGTGTAGAACCCGTCGGGCATCGACTCGAACAGGTCCAGGCAGTCCAGCTTCCGCGCCGCCTCGATCACCTCCTCGTCGGTGGCGCCGACCTTGCCGAAGCGGATGTTGTCCATCACCGTGCCCGTGAACAGGAAGTTCTCCTGCAGCACGATGCCGAGCTGCCTGGCCAGCGAGTCGCTCTTGATCTTCTTGATCTCGTGGCCGTCGATGAAGATCCACCCCTCCGTGGGCACGTAGAACTTGCTGATGAGGTTGATGATCGTCGTCTTGCCCGAGCCCGTGTGCCCGACCAGGGCGATCACCTCGCCCGGCTCGGCGGTGAAGTTGATGTCCTCGAGCACCGGCGTGCCCGGCTCGTAGGCGAAGCCCACGTCGCGGAACGCGACCTGGCCCTGGATCGGGGGCAGGTCGATCGCGTCCGGCGGGTCGAGCTGCTCCGGCTCATAGTCCAGCAGCCGGAAGACGCGCTCGGCGCCCGCCATCGCCCGCATCGACTGGTCGTACATCCGCCCGATCTGCGCGATCGGCCCGAAGAACTGCGGCGCCATCAGGAAAAACAGCACCACCGCCTTGGCCTGGGCCTCGGCGTCCGGCGCCCCGAGCCAGTCCGGCCCGAGACTGCCATAGACCACCTGGTACCCGCCGATCACCAGCAGGATCGAGATGAAGAACTGGCTGTTGAGCTCCAGCAGCGGCAGGAACACCCCGCTCAGCCGCGCCGCCCGCATGTTGTGCTCGTGATGGTCTTCGGCCAGGTCGCGGAACATCGCCGCGTTCAGATCCTGCCGCACGAACCCCTGCGTGACCTTGATGCCGCTGACCGACTCGGCCAGCGTCGCGGTGACCCGGCTCATCGACTCCTGGATGTCCCGCCGCGCCATCGAGATGCGCACGCGGAAGTAGCGGTTGATCACCCACAGCACCGGCGCCATCGCCAGCAGGAACCCGAACAGGATCGCGTCGGCGTAGAGCATGATCGCCGCCGCCACCGTCATCTGCCCCACCTGCACGACGGTCACGAACAGCACCTCCTGCACGCCGACGCGCAGCGCCTCGGCATCGGAGACGAAGCGCGAGATGATGCGCCCGAGCTTGGTGCGGTCGTAGAAGCGCATCGACAGCCGCTGCAGATGCTCGAACATCTGCTGGCGCAGGTCGAACACCACGTCCTCGCCCAGCTCCAGCGCCCAGCGCTGGCGGAAGTGGGCCATGATCTCCGTCACCGCCGCGAACGCCAGGAACCCCAGCGACCAGAAGACGATGCCCGGCCAGTCGCGGTCGGTGATCGGCCCGTTGATGATCATCGCCACCATCGCCGCCAGCGCCGGAAGCTGGATCGAGCGGATGAACACCAGCGTCAGCAGCCCGTTGCGCTTGGCGGCGTACGGCCGGGTCTGCTTCAGCAGCCGGATGATGATGCCCATCGACAGCGGCCGGCGCCGCGGCTCGCGGTCCGAGTCCAGGTCCACGTGCGTCAGCCGCACGGGTCGGCCGTCAGGCTTTGTCGCCGCCTGGCTCATGCCAGCTCACCTCGCGATCCGCCGCGGCTTGCCGCGGGCGTCTTCCGACCCCCCTCCCCCCGGGAGGGGCAGGGGGAGGGTGTCCCCTGTCGGCTTGCGTCTACGAAATAACCGAGCGTCCACGGTGTCCGGCCGCACCCCCACCCAGCCTCCCCCGCGGGGGGAGGGGCCGGAAGCAGGGGCCCTGGCAATTCCATCCTCATACCGCCTCCTCGATCCCCAGCAGCCGCCGGCTCTCCTCGTCCGCCAGTTGCAGCCCCGCCGCCCGGCGGTAGTGCCCGCGGCGGTTCATGAGCTGCTCGTGCGTGCCGCGCTCGACGATGCGCCCCTGGTCCAGCACGATCACCTGGTTCGCCCGCCTCAGCGTCGACAGCCGGTGTGCCACGACGAACGTCGTGCGCCCGCGCATCGCCTGGTCCATCGCCAGCAGGATCTCGTGCTCGGTCTGCGGGTCGATCGCGGCTGTCGGGTCGTCCAGGATCAGGATCGGCGGCTCGAGCAGCACCGCCCGGGCGATCGCCAGGCGCTGCCGCTGCCCACCGGAGAGGTTCGACCCGCGCTCGCCCACGATCGTGTCGTAGCCGTGCTCCATCTCCATGATGAACTCGTGCGCCGCGGCGATGCGCGCCGCCCGCTCGATCTGCTCCGCCGTCGCGTCCGGATGCCCGAAGGCGATGTTTTCCGCCACCGTCGTGGAGAACAGGAAGCTCTCCTGGAAGACCACCCCCACGTTGCGGCGCAGGTCGTTGACCTCGTAGTTGCGAAGGTCCACGCCGTCGATCAGCACGCGCCCGCTCGTCGGGTCGTGGAAGCGCGGGATCATGTGCAGCATCGTGCTCTTGCCCGCGCCCGTCGCGCCCAGGATCGCCACGCACTGGCCCGGCTCGACGTGCAGGTCAATATCCACGATCGCCGGCTCCGTCGTGTCGGGGTACCAGTAGCTCACGTTCTCGAAGCTGACCTCGCCGCGGGCGCGCTGAAGCGGCGCCGGGTTCTCCGGGTTGTCGATCTGCACCGGCGCATCGAGCACCTCGAAGACGCGCTGCGCCCCGGTCAGGCTCTGCTGCATCGAGTTGGCCACCTGGGCAATGTTGCCCACCTGGGCCGAGAACTGCTGCAAGAGCCCGGCGAAAAAGAGCAACTGCCCGATCCTGAACTCCGGGTCGTGGATGTAAATCCACCCGCCAAACATCAGCAGGATCACCAGGTTGCACTGGGGGATGAACGAGATCAGCGGCACGTAGGTGGCGATGCGCCAGAAGATCCAGCGCTTCTGGTCGCGCACGTCCCTGTTGGCGGTGCGGAACTTGTCGACCTCCTGCGCCTGCCGCGAGAAGCCCTTGATCACGTTGACCGCCTGGATGTTCTCGCTGATGACGCGCACCGCCCGGTCCATCAGCTCGCGGTTGCGCCGGTACGCCGGGCGCACGACCTTGGAGAAGCGCACCGCCAGGAACCACAGCGCCGGCGTCGTGCCCAGGCACGCCAGCGTCAGCCAGACGTGGATGTTGAGCATGAATGTCAGGAAGAAGCTCAGGCTGATGACGATCATCAGCACCTGCACCAGCACGCCGTCGATGAACATGCGCACGGCCTGGACGTCGGCGGTGACGCGGTTGATGATTGAGCCGGACTCGTTGGCGTCGAAGAACTGGAAGCTGAGGCGTTGGAGCTTGTCGTAGACCTTGGCGCGCAGCTCGAGCACGATGTCCTGGACGAGGCGCGCCCGCCAGACGTGGCTGATGCGGTCGAGCCCGAAGCGCAGCGACGCGATGCCCAGCACCACCAGGCCAATGATCAAGACCTCGAACGGCTTGGACCAGGTCTCCGGCCGATCCACCCCCATGGGATAGCGCGGCGGGGGCGCACCCTCGACCACGCCGTCGGCGATCACGTCCACGCCCAGCGTCGCCAGCCCCAGGCCGGAGAGCGCGAACCCGAGCAGGCACATCTGGGTCAGGATCAGCCGGATCGTCTGAAGCCGGTAGCTCCACGCCAGCCCCAGCATCCGCAGCACGAGCCGGCCGGTGGACGTGCCGGCGTCGACGAGCTTTTCGCTGCTTGGCTGTGTGTTGTCCGGGCCCTGCCGGCCCTTTTGCTCAGACACGACTCAAAAATTCCCGTCGCCGGCCCGCGCCACAGCGCGCGGCCGACGCCGCCTTGCCAGTTCCTTGCCTGTTGCGGTGCACCGCACCGCCCATGACGCGATGCACTGCAAGTCTAAGGCCTGCCAGAACACCGGCAAGGCCCCCCAAGGGCTTCACAGGGGGCTTTCATAAATATAACCGATTCGAAAATATCGTCTTACAACAATTTGAGCGAAATCCCAATTCCCCACCTCCCCGGTCCGGATTCCCCGCGGCGCCCGGACCGGTGCCGCGACCCGCGCCCGCCCGCCCGCAACCGGCGCCACTTGCACCACCCGTGTCCGCCACGCCATACTGCCGCCCATGCTCGTCGGCGTCATCAGCGACACGCACGACCGTCTGCCCACCTTCCGCCGGGCCCTGGAGATGTTCAAGCGCCTCGACGTCGGCGCCGTCTTCCACGCCGGCGACTTCGTCGCCCCGTTCGCCGCCCGCCTGATCGCCTCCGATCAGCTCACCGTCCCGGTGCACTGCGTCTATGGCAACAACGACGGCGAGCGGGCCGGGCTCAAGAAGATGCTGCCCCAGCTCCAGGACGGCACGCTCCGCGTCGAGCTCGCCGGCCGGCGCATCGCCATGCACCACTTCGTCGACTGGTTCGACAAGGCCGACCACGACTGGGCCGAGGTGCTGATCTCCGGCCACAACCACGAGGCGTCGATCGACCACCGCAACGATCGGCTCTACCTCAACCCGGGCGAGTGCTGCGGCTGGGTCACCGACCGCTGCACCGTCGCCACGCTGGACCTGGCCACGCTCGAAGCCAAGCTCATCGACGTGCACGAGTAGGCTCCGTCCGAAAACCGCAGGAGTGGGGGTGCCACGGCTTGACCCGAAGGGCAAGCCGTGCCTCCGCCGGCCGCCG
>SLDI01000400.1:0-3900 GCA_007125385.1 Phycisphaeraceae bacterium
CACCTTGAACGCCCGATTCCCCTTGAACTGACCCAAATGCCCGATGAACTTGCGCCGATTCCCCACCGTCAGCGTCAGCGGCGCCGACGCCGGCTTCTCCGTCAAAATCAAATCCCCCTCCTGCAGGCTCATCAAGTCGCTCAGCTTGATCGTCGTGTGCGCCAGCACCGCGTTGACGTCCACCCGCGCCGCCTCCAGGTGCTGCGCGACCCGGTCACGCAACTGCTCGTCGCCACGGTGACGCTTGTACGCCGCCCAGCTCTGGCTCGAAAGCTTGTCCATCACCGGCTCGATCACGTTGTACGGGATGCACAGGCTCATCGTCCCGGCGCGCCCGCTCATCCGCAGCTCGAACTGCACCAGCACCACCACCTCGTTCGGCGGCACGATCTGCACCAGCACCGGGTTCGACTCGTGCTCCGCCCAGTCGAAACGCAAAGGCAGCACGTGCTCCCACGCCTCCTCCAGCGTCCGCATCGCCCGATCCAGGATCTTGCCCACCAGGCGAAGCTCGATCGCCGTCAATGGCCGCTGCGGAATGAACAGGTCCGCGCTCGAGCCGCCCAGCAGCCGATCGATCACCGGGTAGATGATCAGCGGGCTGATCTCCAGGCAGATGCTGCCCTCCAGAGGCTCGCACGAGAGCAGGTTGAAGCAGGTGGGGTTCGGCAGCGAGTGCGTGAACTCGCCAAAGGTCATCTGCTCAATGCTCGCGACCTTCACCTCCATGATGGTCCGGAGAAAGGTGCTCAGCGACGCCCCGAAGTTGCGGCTGAAACCCTCGTGCAGGTGCTGCAAGGCCCGCATCTGGTCCTTGCTCACGCGCTCGGGGCGCTTGAAGTCGTACTCCTGCACCTGAAGCGACGCCGCCATCCGCGCCGGGCGGTGCGAAAAGATGCGCACCGGCGGGCCTTCGCTCGCCTCCTCACCCACCTCCCCGCTGTCCACCGCCGCCAGCAGGGCGTCCACTTCGTTCTGGTCAAGCGTCTCGGCCATGGCACAGCGTCCCCGGGCCTGTTATCGGCCGGGCGACGCCCCCCGCTCCACAGACCGGCCCGCCGCCGCCAGGAATGGCGTTCAACGCCTCAGACTCACTGATTTTCGTCGTCGTTCTCGCGCCGCGGCGGCACGGGCATGTCCGGCTCGGGCAGGAACGCATCGGCCGGGAACGCGTCGGGCCGGTGATACCTCACGTCGATCCGCACCGGCCGGCCGGGCAGCTCCACCCGCCGGTCACCGGCGACGCGCCCGCGGCGGGCGCGCTCGGCCCAGGTGCCGTCCGACGTCTCGTACAGCGACCACTGGAACTGCGTCGCCGGGCGGGTCGTCGTCGGCAGCAGCTCGCCCTCCCTCCCACGCAGCAACTGCAAGCGCAGCTCATGCTCCGGCGGCACGTCGATGTGCCAGAGCACCTCGCCGTTGAGGCTCTCGATCAGCGACACGCTCACCGGCATGTCGTGCGTCGACTCGAAGCGGTGAAAGTCCGTCGACGTCGCACAGCCGGCCGCCAGGGCCAGCACGGGCAGCAACGCCAACGCGCAAAGACGGGACGAGCGGTGGAGCATCGGGATCGGTCCTCGGGGTTACATGCCAGACAACATTGAGCCACGCGGCCAGGTCTGTGGCCGGCCCTACGATAAACCCAGCCGGGCGTCTCGGCCAGTCCCCACCCTCACGCCGCCTGCCGCGGAGCGTCGGCCCCGGCCTCGGCCGCCTGGTTCAGATACGCCTCCAGACGCATCCGGTCCGTCGACCGCCGGAACGACTCGAACACCATCCCCAGCCGCGTCGGCCCGAAAAGCGTGTCCTCCGCGTCGTGGTGACGCACCACTCGCCCGGCCACCGTGAACATGACGTGCGGCTGGCCCGGCAGCATGCAACGCGCCTCGATCGCCGTGCCCGGCGCCAGGGCCTGGTCCAGCTCGAAACGCATCCCCGACAGGCTCACGTCGTAAATATACCCGGCCCGCGTGAAGCCCGCCTCCCCCTCCACGCGCACGCGCACGTGCGTGTACATCGCAGGCAAAGCATGACGCGGAAACGCGCGGGACTCGGCTCGGGCACTGGAGCTGGACATGGCGGGGGCCTCCGTGTGCGGCCGCGCCGACGCAAGGTGCGGCCTTGGATGTTCGTACCGTCTGCACCGCTCATCGGTTCACCCGTGCAGCCGGTTTAGTCTCGCCAACTCCACCAGACGCAAATATCGCCCCAATCGTTGACGACGCGCACCCGCCCCGGCCGATAAGCCCCCTATGCCAGGCCCACCGCCCCGCCTCGATCCCTGCGCGCCGCCGCGACGCCTGCTCATCGCCGGCATCCCCGCCAGCGTCCGCAGCCTCTGCGCCGCACTGCGAAGCCTCGACAACCCACCCACCATCCTCGGCTGCGCACTGCCCGGCGACATAACAAACCCCCCGCCCTCCGGGAGGGGCCGGGGGAGGGCGTCTCCGTCCACCCACGACGCAGGCAATGACGCAGACGCACGAACATCGGACGCACCCTCCCCCAACCCCTCCCGGAGGGAGGGGGGCCAAACCCAACCCCCAACCCCCGTGCTCGGCTCATGGCGCGACCTCGCCGCGCTGGCCCAAACCCACCGCGCCGACGAAGTCATCCTCAGCCTGCCCGGCGTCATGAGCCAGGCCGCCGCCGAACTCGCCGCCAACCTCGACGCCGCCGGCATCGCCCACCGCTTCCTGCCCACGATCCAGGACCAGCTCAAGGCCCCCCGAGCCGCATCCGCCGCCGACCGTGGCGCCGGTGGCGGGGGTGGCGCCGGTGGCGGGGTCGACCTGGCCACGCTGCTGGACCGCCGCCCGCACGTCCTCGACGAGGCCGCCCTCGCGCGCTGCATCGCCGCCAGACGCGTGCTCATCACCGGGGCCGGCGGGTCGATCGGCGCGGAGCTCGCCCGCATCGTCGCCCGCTTCGCACCCGCCAGGCTCCTGCTGGTCGAGCGCGGCGAGAACGCGCTCTTCCAGATCGACCGCGAGCTCGCCGCCGCCCATCCCCACCTGCCCCGCCAGGCGATCCTGCACGACGTGACCCACCGCGCCGGCACCTTCGCCCTCGTCGCCGAGCACCGGCCCGACATCATCCTCCACGCCGCCGCCCACAAGCACGTGCCCATGATGGAGGACCACCCCGCCCAGGCGGTGGAGAACAACTTCTACGGCAGCCGCGCCATCGCCGACGCCGCCGACGCCCATGGCGTGCCGCGCCTGGTCATGATCTCCACCGACAAGGCCGTCAACCCCTCCTCCGTCATGGGCGCGACCAAGCGCCTCGCGGAGCTGTACATCCAGGACCTGGCCCGCCGCTCGGGCACGATCTTCTCCATGGTCCGCTTCGGCAACGTGCTCGGCTCGGCGTGCAGCGTCCTGCCCATCTGGGCCGACCAGCTCGCCCGCGGCGGGCCGGTCACCGTCACGCACCCGCGCATGTCGCGCTACTTCATGACCATCCCCGAGGCCGCCGGGCTGGTCCTGCAAGCCGGGGCCCTGAGCCGCGGCGGCGAGATCTTCCTGCTGGACATGGGCCAGCCCGTGCGCATCATCGACCTCGCCCACCGCTTCGTCCGCGCCCACGGCCTCGAGCCGGGCGCCGACGTCGACATCGTCTTCACCGGCATCCGCCCCGGCGAAAAGCTCCACGAAACGCTCGCCTATGACAGCGAGGACATGGCCCCGACCGCCCACGAGGCCATCCGCATCTGGCGCACGCGCTCCGCACCGGCCGCCGGCTCCGCCTCGCACACCCCCTCCCCCCGGGAGGGGGCAGGGGGAGGGCGTCCCCGACAACCCAACGCCCCCGCCATCACCGCCCGCCTCGCCCCTGCCGCCTCGATCGCCGCCATCGTCGACCGCTTCGATGAGCTGCGCGGCGGAGCCGGCGATCCGA
>SLDI01000478.1:0-3889 GCA_007125385.1 Phycisphaeraceae bacterium
CGCACGGCTTGCCGCTTCGCGGTCAAGCCGTGGCACCCCCGATGCGCCGGATCCCGGTGAAGTTGACCATTCAAAGGTCAAGAGAACGTGTGTGAGAAGGGTGCCACACAGCATCCCGCCAGGGTGCTGTGTGCTTGGGCCATCAACGGTGAATCACACACAGCAGCTTCGGCATGCTGTGTGGCACCCCCGAAATTCCCACACACGCTCTTACCAGTCGAAATCGTCCATCTCTTCGTCGGGCCCCTGCATGGCCTGGGCCACTTCGATCAGGCCGGCGTCCGCCAGCCCCGCGAGCAACGCCTCGTCGAAGCGCTTGGACACGCGCGTGTCGTTGAGCTCCGGCACCAGGCTGGCCAGGCCCCGCTGCATGGCCTCGAAGTCGACCTCGGGGGCGTCGGGGTCCTGGGCCATGCCCATCGCCGCGATGGCGCCGATCGCCTGCACGACCTGGTTCAGCTCCCGGTGAAAGTGGCGAGCGGCGTCGGCGTCGGCGAACTCCAGGCTCAGCTCGACGTGCGCCGCCTCGCCCAGTTGCAGCGACACGATGCCGCTGGTCAGGCCCTGCAACGGCCCCATGGCGCCGGCGAACATCATCGCGTTCGGGTCCTGCTGGGCCTGGGCGAGCATCTGCTGGCTCGCGTCGCCGGGGGTAAACGCCAGGCGCACGGCCGCGCCCTGCGCCTCGGCCAGGATGGCGTCGAGGGCGCCGTGGTCGGCCGCCTCCCCGCTGCCGGGGGCGATCAGGTTGGGCCCGCTGACGTAGGCCCAGCGATCGTCGATGGCGGTGATCTCGATCTCGCCATGGCCGACCGGCCCACCCAGGCCCATCTGCGCCACCGGGAGCAGCCCGGCCGCGAGATCCTCGACGTCGGTGCCGGCGGCGTGGGCCAGCAGCACGGTGACCGCGTCCCCATCCGGCGAGCCCAGGACCACCACCTGCCTCAGCCCCGTGTCGTGGATCGCCTGCCACAGCTCGTCGTAGTCGCTCAGACCGTGCTCCAGCCCGGCGGCGACCTCCTCGCCGGCGGCACGCTCGAGCACCTGCCGCGTCGCGGCCATGCGCTCCGGCGTGGCGGCCTCGAGGTCGACGACCAGGGCGTACTCGGCCGGACGCTCCAGCGCGACCTGTGGCAGCACCGCCTGGCCCACCGCCTGGGTGACCAGGGCCAGCGCCACGGCCACGGCGACAGGGGCGGCAATGCGTCGGTGCGGGAATCGAACCATGCGATGCTCCTTGCAGCGGATACGAAAACGTCGACGGGCCCGGTGCCCGTCGACGTACATTGTACCGGTACAGCCGTGCCGACGACGGTCAATCCACGGCGAACCGCTCGGGGCCGAACTCGTCCGGATCGGCGCCCAGCCGTTCCACATGGCCATCGGCCAGCAGAGCGTTCATGGTCATGCCCGGGTGGCGGAACATGTACCCCCCGACGCCGGTGAAGGCGCGCGTGCTGCGATTTTCCGGCGTGATCTGGCCCACGGCGGACTGCTCCGACGAGCTGTAGACCCCCCCGTCCCAGCCGCGATCCGCCTCATAGACCAGAAACGACGTCGAGGGGTTGCGGAACTGGCTCAGCCGCGTACCCAGCACGACGTGAGCGTCGGGGTCGAATGGGTGGTTGCGCATGATCTCGCCGTACGGCCCGTCCGACCGATGGACCTGGAAATGCGGCCACGGATTCCCGCCCGTGGCGTTCCAGTTGGATATCCAAGGCCGGGCGACGAGACCTTCACCGAACTGGGCGACCATCGGGCAGACGAGGTTGCCCGGATAGGGCCCGGGCTCCAGCATGCCGCCGTACTCGCTGCTGAAGCCGTTGAATTTCTGGATCGGGCCCATGTACTCGGGCAGCGTGACGATGCGGGCCTCCCAGATGAAGTGGTTGAGCCAGCTTCCCCAGGTGTGCTCGGAGGTCCCGCCGGGCGACTCGGCGTAGCCCGGTCCCCGGCCGTTGAAGTCGCCGGCGAACTGATGCCACGCCTGGCCGACCTGCCGCATCTGCGTGCCGCAATGCATCGCCCGGGCCGTATCCCGCGCCGCGCTCAGCGCCGGCAGAAGGATGGCGACCAGCAAGGCGATGATGCTGATGACCACCAGAAGCTCGATGAGGGTGAAGGCGTAAACCTGTCGCATCTCTTTTTCCCGCCGCTGTATGGCGCGATGTTCCGGGACGCATCACCCGTGCCCGGTGGCCATCTGCCGTCACCGCGCCCGAAAGGAAATCGCCCACGGCGCCTGATGGGGCGACCCACCGCGCCGGGGCGGGAGATCAGTCGAGTCGGAAGCGCGAGGCCGTGAAGTTGTCCCGCTGGGCGCCGAGGCGTTCCACGTGCCCGTCCGCCAGAAGCACGTTCATCGTCAAGCCCGGGTGGCGGAACATGTAGTGGCCGCGGCCGGTGATGGGCGTGGTGCTGGTGCGGCCGCCCGGGATCTGTTCGACGGCGTCCTGCTCGGTGCTGGAGTAGCTGATGCCGTCGTTGCCGTGGTCGCTCTCGATCAGCAGGAAGGTGTGCGAGGCGTTACGGAAATCGGACAGCCGGGCCCCGAGCACCACGTGGGCCTCCGGGTCGAAGGGGTGGTTGTAAACGATCTCGCCGTACGGTCCGGAGGACTGGTGTTGCTGGAAGTGAGGCCACTGGCTTCCGCCGCCCGCGTCCCAGTTGTAGACCCAGGGCCGAGCCCATTGCCGCCCGTCGCGCGAAGCGATCTCCGTGCACGCGATGCTCCCCGGCCGCCGCCCGAAGTTGAACCCATCCTCCACCCAGGTGTTGAACTTCTGAATCGGCTCCATGTCCTCGGGCCAGGTGGTGACCCGGTGCCCCCAGATGAAGTGATTCAGCCAACTCGTGTACGTGTGGTCGGAGCTCACGCCGAAGGTCTCGGCCCAGCCGGGGCCGCGGTCGTCATGCTCCGTGGCGAACTGGTGCCAGGCCTGGCCGACCTGCCTCATCTCCGAGGCGCACTGGATCGCCCGCGCGGTGCCACGCGCCGCGCTCAGCGCTGGCAGCAGGATCGCCACGAGCAGGGCGATGATGCTGATGGCCACCAGAAGCTCGATGAGTGTGAAGCCACGGCGCCGCGCCATTGGTGGTTCCTCCAGGTGTTGCCTGACCGATCGGCGCCGTCGCCGTCCACGCCTGCAGCCGCGCTGCGGGCGTCATCGCCCGAACGAGAAGCGGCTGGAGCCGAACTCGTCGGGGTCGTTGCCCAGACGCTCGACGTGCCCGTCAATCATCAGGGCGTTCATCGTGATACCCGGGTGGCGGAACGCGTAGGTCCCGATCCCGCCGACGTGCCGCGTGCTGCTCGGGCGGTGGAGCTGGCCGACCAGCTCCTGCTCGCTGCTGCGGTACGGATCCATGTCGTTGCCGCGGTCGGCTTCGAAAACCATGAAGGTGTGCGCCGTGTCGGAGAAGTCGGTCAGCCGCGAGCCCTTGCGCACCTGCGCGTCGGGATGGAAGGGGTGGCCGGTGTGCCAGGGCTCGCCGGCGGGGAAGTTCTCACCGCCGCCCAGCGACTCCCACCCGGTGCCCCCGAGCGTGTTGGTGTTGGCGATCCACTGCCGGCCCAGCGAGCCTTCGCCGATGGTCCCGATCTCGGTGCACACGAGGTTGCCCTCGTGCGAGCCGATGTCGAGGCTCCCGAGGTATTCCTGGTTCCAGCCGTTGTACTTCTGGATCGGCCGCATGTACTCGTTGAGCGGAACGATACGCTCGCCCCAGATGAAGTGGTTCAGCCACGTCCCCCAGCGATGCGGGGCGAAGCTGGCCGGCGGGTTCGTGGCCGTGCCCGGGCTCCGGTCGTCATGGTCGCTGCTGAACTGGTGCCACGCCTGCCCGACCTGCCGCAGGTTCGTCGCGCATTGGATGGTCCGCGCCGTGC
>SLDI01000690.1:0-3887 GCA_007125385.1 Phycisphaeraceae bacterium
CGAACCGCGCGCCGGCTTCGAGCAGGCGCGCCGCCCCCGTCCCGCCGCCTTGCTACACTACCCGGCTTCCCCGACCCGGAGGCCGGCGATGGCTGACGCCCCGCGCAAGATCGTGCTCGCGTACTCCGGCGGACTCGACACGTCCGTCATCCTTCCCTGGCTGAAGCAGCGCTACCCGGGCGTCAAGCTCGTCGCCTTCGCCGCCGAGCTCGGCCAGGGCGATGAGCTCGCCGGCATCGAGGCCAAGGCCCGCGCCAGCGGCGCCGACGAGGTCATCGTCAAGGACCTCCGCCGTGAATTCGCCGACGACTACTGCTTCCCCCTGCTCCGCGCCCACGCCATCTACGAAACCGACTACCTGCTCGGCACGTCGATCGCCCGCCCGCTGATCGCCCACCACCAGGTGCTCGTCGCCCACGAAACCGGTGCCGACGCCGTCGGCCACGGCGCCACGGGCAAGGGCAACGACCAGGTCCGCTTTGAGCTGACCTACAAGGCCCTCGACCCAACGCTCAAGATCATCAGCCCGTGGAAGGATCGCGCCTTCGAGCTGACCAGCCGCGAGGCTGCGCTCGACTACGCCAAACAGCACAACGTGCCCGTAGACCAGTCAACCAGGAAAATCTACTCGCGCGACCGCAACCTCTGGCACATCTCCCACGAAGGCGCGGAGATCGAGGACCCCGCCTGCGAGCCGGACTGGGACAACTGCCTGGTCATGTGCGCCGCGCCGGAGAACGCCCCCGACGAGCCCGCCCGCGTCCGCATCGACTTCGACAAGGGCAACCCCGTCGCCATCGATGGCAAGGCGATGCCCGGCGAAGAGATCATCGCGACGCTCAACGAACTCGGCGGCCAACATGCCGTGGGGCTCGCCCTGCTCACCGAAAACCGCCTCGTGGGCATGAAGTCGCGCGGCGTGTACGAAACGCCCGGCGGCACCATCCTCTACGAAGCCCACAAGGCCCTGGAACAACTCTGCCTCGAACGCGACCTCTACCACCACAAGCAGCAGCTCGCGCTGCGCTACGGCGAACTCGTCTACAACGGCCAATGGTTCCATCCGCTGCGCGAGGCGATGCAGGCGTTCATCGACCACGCCAACGAGGCCGTCACCGGCAGCGTCACCGTCAAGCTCTACAAGGGCCGGGCCCTGGCCGTCGAGACGCGCAGCGACCAGAGCCTCTACGACACGGATCTGGCCAGCTTCTCCATGGGCGACTACGACATCACCGCCGCCCGCGGCTTCATCGACCTCTTCGGCCTGCCCATGCAGGTGCGCGGGACGCGGCAGCGGGGGAAGAAGTAGCCACAGATGAACACGGATGCACACGGATCGGAAGAAGGGGGGACACGAAGGCACGGAGGTATGGCGTCACGCAACCAAACGGTGGGGGCAATCGCCCGGTCGATGTAGGATCCGTTGCTCAGCCAAACAGTCTGAAAACGAATCCAACGACTGTGACCAGGCCCACCAGCATAAGTATCATTGCAACTGCCGCGCCCGCCATGCAGCCAAGGCCCATCAGTCGCTCCGACCGGTCGTCTAACCGGCGACCCTCGAACAATGGCAAGCGGCCCACCGGCTCCGGCGTCGATGGGACACCCAGCACCGCGAGCTCCTCTCGAACGTTCGTCGGCAGCCTGTCCGGTGCAAGCCCTCTGACCGTCTTGGGCAGCGAACTGAGCAACGTCCGCCGATCCTTCGCGTAGCGTGCCCGAAACAGTTCCAGCGCCTCGCGGTATTGCGCTTCGCGCACCCCCGAAATGAACAGGTACTTCCCGGCTTCCACCTTGTCGCCCATCATCAGCAGCACGCGTCCGTAAGCTTCGTACAACCTGGCCTCGGCGGGATGCCGACCAAGGTTGCCCTGAAGAATTTCTTTGGCTCGCCAAAGCCGCTGGCTTGCGACCTCCCGCTCGGCACGCTCAATCGCTTGATCAACAGGGCTCGTTTCCATGCGGGCCAGTTCCAACGCTTGCCGCCGACCTCACACATACAACACGACCATCCGCTGCTCCTCGCGCACCTCGTACGTCTCCACGCTCGGGTCCGGCGTGCCGGGCACGTCGACCGAGGGCGCGGTCGCCGTGGCGTCGGCCGGGCCGTCGGCTTCCACCGCCACCTGGTACGCCTTGACGCGCATCTTGTGCGGGTTGAACACGCTCTGGCCCGTCGTGATGTCAAACTCCCAGTTGTGCCACGGGCAGCGGATGATCTCCCCCTCGCGCGCCCAGTTGTACTCGCCCGGCTTCGAGCCCGGCAGGTTGGTGCCCGTGACCTTGCCCTTGCACAACGGCGCCCGCTGATGCGGACAGACGTTGCGCAGCGCGTAGAACCTGCCATCGACGTTGAAGATACCGATCGACCGCCCGCCAAGCTCGACGATGCGACGCTCCCCGGGCGGGATGTCGGCAACGGGACAGACTACGTGACGCGTGGGCATGGCGGGCTCCGGGGTTAGCCACGGATGAACACGGATGAACGCGGATAAGAAGAATAGCCACGAATGAACACGAATGAACACAAAGAATGGAGGAGGAAAGGCGGGACGCCGGTGAAGGGATGAACCGTCCCTACCCTCCCTGCTTCGTGCCTCCGTGCCTTCCTTCCTGCTTTCCTGCCTTCCTTATTCCCTTCTTATCCGTGTTCATTTGTGTGCATCCGTGGCTAATCCTTCGCGTTCGCCACCGCCGGCGTCTCCGGCAGCCCATACAGCTCCCGCGCGTTCTCCACGTAGATCCGCCGGGCCAGGTCCTCCGGCAGCTTCGGCAGGCCGTGGGCCGGCGAGTCGTTGTCCCAGTGCGGGTAGTCGCTGGAGAACATCACCGTCTTGTGCGCGTGCACCATCTCGAAGATCTGCAACAGATGCTCGGGCTTCTCCGGCTCCTCGATCGGCTGGGTCGTCAGCCGCACGTGCTCGATGATGTAGTGGCTGGGCGGCTCGCTCAGCCAGGGGGCGCTGACGCGCAGCGACTTCCAGTTCTTGTCCAGGCGCCACATCAGGTGCGGCAGCCAGCCGATGCCCCCCTCGACGAGCACGAGCTTCATCTGCGGAAACTCGTTGAACACGCCCCGGCAGACGAAGCTGCTCAGTTGAGCCATGAAGTTCTGCGACAGGTTGCTGTGCCACTCCAGGTAGCTGGCGGCGTAGCCGGCGGAGAAGGGGTTGGCGATGCCCGAGCACTCGGCCCCGGGATGCATCGCCACGGGCAGGCCCATCTCGCACGCCGCCTCGTAGATGGGCCAGTACCGCCGGTCGCCGTACGGGTCGCGCGACGCCGAGGTCATCATGACCTGCACGATGCGCGGGTGGCCACCGTGCTTGCGGATTTCCGCGGCCGCGAGGTCCGGCCGCTGCGGGGCGATGAACATCGAGCCATAGAACCGCGGGTCTTCATCCAGCCAGGTGAGCATCCACTGGTTGTAGGCGCTGGCCAGCGCGGCCGCGTAGTCTCCATCGCCGTGGACGCCGATGGCGAGCACGCCCCCGCCGGTGAGGATGGCGTAGTCGATGCCGAAAGCGTCGAGGAGCTGCTCGCGCATGGTGTCGGGGCATGAGCCGGGCGGCCCGCCGCGGGCCGGGGTGGCGTCGGAGCGGCCGACGCCGATGGGGCTGGTGGTGGCCGGGCCCCCCGGCAGGCGCAGGCCGAACTTGCGGTAGTAGGCCGGCAGGTGGGGCAGGACGTCGACGCTGTTGTCGCGGGCCGTGTTGTGCACGTCGCAGTCGATCAGCCGCAGCGCCCGGGGGGCGTCGGAGGACCGGTCGGCAGCGGGATTGACGGTGGTCATAAGCGGATCTCCACCCCCATTATGAGGTGCGGCTCAGCCGGGGCAAGCCGCTCGCGGCTTCGCGAAGCGGTCGGCCGCACGTGAGCTGCCCCCC
>SLDI01000363.1:0-13863 GCA_007125385.1 Phycisphaeraceae bacterium
ACGCCCAGGTCGTGCGTGATGAGCATCATCGACATGTCCTTGTCGAGCTGAAGCTGGCGCAGCAGCTCGAGGATCTGCGCCTGGATCGTCACGTCCAGCGCGGTCGTCGGCTCGTCGGCCAGCAGCAGGCGCGGCTGGCACGCCAGCGCCATGGCGATCATCACGCGCTGCCGCATCCCGCCCGAGAGCTGGTGCGGGTACTCGCGCAGGCGCGCCGCCGGGTCGCCGATGCCGACGTCACGCAGCGCCGACTCGGCGATGGCGATCGCCTCGCTGCGCGTGACCTGCTGGTGCAGCAGGATCGCTTCGAGGATCTGCTCGCCGACGGTGTAGACCGGGTTGAGGCTGGTCATCGGCTCCTGGAAGATCATGGCGATCTGGTTGCCCCGGATCTTGCGCATCTGCGCGTCGCTGAGCTTGAGCAGATCGCGCGGCTGCTCGCGCGCCGGGTCGGGCGTCCACCAGATGTGCCCGGCGTCGTAGCGGCCCGGCGGCGTGGGGATGAGCTGAAGGACGCTCATCGCCGAGACCGACTTGCCCGAGCCCGACTCGCCGACGACGGCGACGGTCTGGCGCGGATAAATGGTCAGGTTGACGCTGCGCGCCGCCTGCACGGCCGGGCCGGATTGGCCGGCGAAGCTCACCGACAGGTCCTCGATGCTCAGCAGGGGGGTTTCGTCGGGCATGGGCGGCTCGGGGGAATTCAGAATGCAGAATTCAGAATGCAGAATGCAGAAATCGGAGTGGGGTCGGGGCGTCAGGTTCTACCGCGCGGCGGATTTGCTTCGTGCATTCTGCGTGGCTAGTTGTCGTCCACCACGCGGGGGTCGACGGCGTCGCGCAGGGCTTCGCCGATGAGGTTGTAGGCATAGACGGTCAGGAAGATGGCCATGCCGGGGAACATGGCGATCCACCAGCGGAACCCGCCGCCGGGGCCGGTCGCCTCGGAGAGCATCTGGCCCCAGCTCGGCTCGTCGATCAGCCCCAGGCCCAGGTAGCTCAGGATGCTCTCGGCCAGGATCGCCGAGGCGATGCCGAAGCTCGCCGTGACCAGGATCGGCGCCATCCCGTTGGGCAGCATGTGCTTGAACAGGATCGACCACAGCGGCACCCCGCCGGCCTGGGCCGCGAGCACGAACTCCTGCTGGCGCAGGCGCAGGAACTCGGCCCGCGTGAACAGCGCAAAGCTCATCCAGCTCGTGATGCCGATGATCACCATCATCAGATAGAGGTTGCGCTCGAAGAACGCGACGAACATGATCAGCAGCAGCAGCGTGGGGATGGCGTTGAAGATCTCCACCAGCCGCATGCCCAGCAGGTCCGCCAGGCCTGAAAAGTAGCCCATCAGCCCGCCGACGACCACGCCGATCGCCAGCGCGATCCCCGTGGCGATGAACCCGATCGCCAGGGCGATGCGCGAGGCGTGGATCATGCGGCTGAGGATGTCCTGGCCGTTGTTGTCCGTGCCCATCCAGTGCCCGGCGGCGTAGGCGGCCTCGTCGGCGTCGCTCCACGCGACCGCCTCACGCCCCGTCCACCCGGCGGCGGCGGCGGCGCGCAGCGGCGGGCCCCACCACACCTCCAGGTTGCGCGTCCGCTGCCCGGCCCGGTCACGCTGCCGATCCGTCGGCGAGTACGGGATCGGCGCCATCAGCACGCGGTCGACCCGACCCTCGGCGATCACCTCGCGATGCTCGGCATGGACGACGATGCGCGGCGGCTGGATCAGCCACAACGCCGCCGGCAGCACGACCACCAGCGCCAGCAGCACCACGCCGACGCGACGGACCAACGTGCTCGGCCGCAGGCACCACGCCCCGAGCAGCGCCAAGCCGGCCATGAGCAGGATGAGCATCGGCCCGGCGGGAGTGCGTGCCGGAATGAAGCCGAACTCAAAGCTGTATGCCCCCAGCGGCAGCCAGCGTGTCAGGACGAGGCCGACGATGAGCATCGCCCCCAGGCAGATCCCGCCGCCGATCAGGGCCGCCCCGGCCCGTCGCCCGACGGTCAGCACCAGCAGCCCCGACAGCGCCAGCCCCAGCAGCAGGACGTCCACGGGCGAGAGATGGCGCAGCCAGGGGCTGGCCCATTCGCCGTCGATCCGCCACAGCAGCGGGTGGCTCGACGCCAGCAGCGGCGCCAGCACCGCCGCCAACGCCGCGATGGCGACCCAGCACAGGCCGATCACCGCCCCCCAGTTGCCCAGCACGCGCAGGACGATGCGCGCGGTGTAGCTGCGCCGCGGCAGCGGCGGCTGCGCGTCGGCGGCGTGCGTCGGACTCGTGCTGGGCGTCGTGGAGGTCATGGTCAGTCAATGCGCAGTGCAGGAGGCGGAATGCGAAATGCGGGAAAGGCATCGCACAGCGGTGCTTCCGTCACAACCTTCGTCGTGGCTCGATTTTTGCATTCTGCATTCTGCATTGAAAAAACCTCACTCGTAGCTCACCCGCGGGTCGGCGATCGCATAGAGGATGTCCTGGATCAGAATCGTCAGCAGCCCCAGCAGTCCGCCGATCAGCGTGATCGCCATCACGACCTCCCGGTCGCGCTGCAGGATCGAGTCGACGGCCAGGCGGCCCATCCCGTTGATGCCGAAGATCTGCTCGACCACCACGGAGCCGCTGATGAGCCCGGGGAAGATCGCGACGAAGACCGTGATCATCGGCAGCAGGCTGTTACGGAACACGTGACGAAACAGCACGGTGCGGTCGTCCAGGCCCTTGGCGCGCGCGGTGCGGGCGAAGTCGGCGTGCAGGTTTTCGAGCACGGCCCCCCGCGCCAGCTTCGACAGAAACGCCAGCCCCGCGTAGCTCAGGCACACCACCGGCAGGATCAGGTGCCACAGGCGGTCGATCAGCCAGCCGCGCTCCAGCCCGGCCATGCGATCCGGCAGCAGCCCGACGTTGATCACCGCCCCGCTCAAAAGCAGCAGGCCCAGGGCCACGACCAGCGTCACCGCGCCGGGCACGATCGAGCCGCGGCGGTATCGGCGGACCCTGCGGCGGTCCCGGACCGCCAGCATCGCCCGGATCGCCAGATACCCCATCGCGATCGTCGTCACCGCCAGCGAGCCGAGCAGCGTCAGCCACAGCAGGACGTACACGATGAACCCCACGGTGTGTCCCAGCGCCCCGGCCGTGGGGAAAAAGCTCATGCGGCCGGCCTGGGTGTGGCTGATGCCGCTGGCGGGGAACCAGCGCACGAACTCCTCGCTGGCGAGAAACCCGATGAACAGCACGCCCGCCCAGATCACCGGCACGGACCACAGCGCCAGATAGAACGTGCCGCTGGTGCGATCGAAAAGGCCGTTACGATGCCGCGCCGCGTAGATGCCCGAGACCAGGGCGACGATGTAGACCACCGGCGTGGAGAGGATGCTCAGCAACATCGTGATGGGCAGGCGGTCGCCGATCAGGCCCAGCACGGCCCGGCCGCGCGCCCAACTGTAGCCCAGGTCCGGCGGCTTGAAGCCGAAGGAACTGTAGCCCGGCTCGCCGTCGCGCTGCCGGGACCAGACGATGCCGACACCCTCCAGGTCGACGCGCGCCCGCTGGTGCTGGTGGCCGATGGGCGAAATGCGGTTCAGCCAGGTGGTGTACTGCACGATCATCGGCTGATCCAGGCCATATCGCTCGCGGTAGTAGTCCTGCATGGCGCGGGCCTGCTCTGCGTCCACCTCGCCGCCGGTGTCCATCAGCAGCGACGCCGGGTCCCCCGGCGCCAGCGCCATGGTAAAGAACACCACCGCCGTCACGCCGATGAGCGTGGGCACGAGCAGCACCAGACGCCGAATGATGTAAGTGAGCATGAACGTCTGTCAATCGCCGATGGCCGGTCGCGCACGCCTCGGCCGATGCGCTCTCGCCAATCGGCAGTGTCGCTAGTCCACCCACCGCTGCATCTCGACGGGCACGTACCACTCCAGACGATCGTTGATGCCCAGCGTCGTCTCGCGCACGTTGCGCAAGCGCTGGTCGACCCAGCGCATTGACTGGCGGTAGGCCATGAACGTGTAGGGCTGGTCCTCGTGCAGGATCGCATGCACCCGCCGCCACATGGGCAGGCGCTGGTCTTCGTCGAGCGTCTGACGGGCCCGGACAATCAACTCGTCGAGCTCCTCGTTGCGGTAGTGGACGAAGTTGTCGCCCCCCTCGGCGATCTGGTCGGAGTGAAAAATCTGGTAAGGATCGCCCTCGATGTTGCCCGTCCAGCCCAGCGTGATGGCGTCAAAGTCGCGCGACTGCAGCCGCTCGCTGAAGATGGACCAGTCGTTGCGGTCCGGGCGCACCTCGATGCCGGCCCGCGCCAGCGCGTCACGGATGAACAGCACGATCTGCTCGGCCGTGTCGCTGCCGGTGGGATACGTCAGGCGAAAACGGAACGCCTGGCCGTCGGCGTCGCGCAGCGTCCCGTCGGCGTCGCGCTCAAAGCCCGCCTCGGCCAGCAGCTCCATGGCGCCCTGCGGGTCGTGCGGCCAGGGCTCGATGCTCTCGTCGTACTGGTCCGTGAGAAAGTGGAACGGCCCCGTCGCCACCGTCGCGTAGCCGTGGTAAATGTTCTCAACAATCGAGAAGCGGTCAATCAGCATCGTCATCGCCTGGCGGACGCGCCGGTCGGCGAACCAGGTCGGCTCGCCGTCACGACGCTGGTTCCAGGCCACGTAGTTGTACCCGCTCGTGGGCGTGTCGTAGACGAAGTGCTGCGTCTGATCGCGCATGCGCTGGCTCGCGAGCAACTCCATGTGCTGCTCGGCCGTGGGGGAGAACAGATCGATCTCCTGGTTGCGGAACTCCGTCATCCGCGACACGTCGTCGGCGATCTCGCGAAACACCAGGGCGTCAAAGCTCCCCGGGGCGTCCGCCCAGTAGCGCTCGTTGCGCACCAGGCGGATCTCCTGCCCCGGCGCCCAGCCGTCCGGCTGCTCCAGCCGGTACGGCCCCGAGCCCATCAGCAGCCCCGGGTTGCGATTGATCTCCGAAACGCTGTACTGGCTGTAAAAGTGCTCCGGCAGCACCCCGATGCCCCCGGCGAAGTCCAGCAGGCGGAAGTAGGGCTCGCGGGCGCGGAACACCACCGTGTGCTCGTCGACCGCCTCGACCTCCGCCAGGCGACGGTAGTACGCCCGCAGCCGCGGTGCGTTGAGGTCGGGGTTCATGATCAGCTCGTAGGTGAACACCACGTCGTGGGCGGTCACCGGCTCGCCGTCGGAAAAGCGCGCATCGCGGCGCAGGTGAAACGTGATCTCCGTGGAGAACGGCGCGTCCTCCTCCATCGCCACGTGCTCGGGCAGCCGACCCTGCTCCAGGCGCGCGGCGATGTAGGCTTGGCGCTGCTCGCTGTCCTCGAGCTGCGCGAAGGCCGGCTCCTCGCGGATCTCCTGCTCGGTCAGCGGCTCATCGAGGCGCTGGGCCAGGTAGGCCTCCCAGGCCTCGAGGTCGCTGTCGATTTCCCAGGACGCCGCGAGCAGGCCCTTGAATTCGAGCGTGTCCGGGTCGCGGGCGATCAAACTCTCGACCACGTAGCTCTCGACGATGCTCTGGTACAGGTCGGTGGAGATCAGGGGCGTCAGGTTCGAGACGTTGACGCCGAAGGCGTCGATGACCCAGTCGCCCGAGGCGTAGTCGCCGCTTTGCTGGGCGTCGGCGATGCGCTGGCGGGCCGGGGGGACCGTGGCGGCTCGGCCGTCGCCGCCGCCGGCAAAGCCGCCCGCCCGGACCATGCGCAGCAGCGACTGCAGCTCCTGCGTCTGCATGCGCTGCTGCTCGGCGATGCGCTGGACGATCTGCCACTGGCGGTCGAACTGCCGCATCGCCAGCCACATGCTGATGAGGATGGCCAGCAGCAGCACGGACAGCACCAGATCCTTGAAGCCAAAGCGGTTTTCCATAAGCGACTATCTCGAATCGATCCGTCGTCGCGCGGGCGGGCCTTGCTACGAGACTGTTTCGGCTATTTCCCGCCGGGCATTCTACTTCCCGGCCTGGGCCTGCCTGCCCCGCGGGTCCAGCCGGGCCCGCAGCGCGTCGCCCAGGAAGTTGAGCGCCATCAGCGTCAGACCCAGCAGCAGGCAGGGAAAGGCCAGCAGCCACCAGGGCCCGGCGCGGCCGGCCGCCAACGCGTGCAGGGCCGTCAGCCCCTCCGACGCCAGGTTGCCCCAACTCGACAGCGGGGCGCGGACGCCGATGCCCAGAAAGCTCAGGAACGACTCCTGCAGGATGGCCACCGGCACGGTCAGGGTACTATAGACGAGCACCGGGCCCAGGAGGTTCGGCAAGAGGTGCACCGCCACGATGCGCCCCGGCCCGTAGCCGCACGCCCGCGCCGCCTCGATGAACGGCTGGGCCCGCAGGCTCAACACCTGCCCCCGGATCACCCGCGCCATCGTCAGCCAGCTCACCGCCCCGATCGCCAGCGCCAGCGTCGCCAGGCGCCCGGCCATCACCGCCTGCTCGCCGACGAGCACGAGCCCGGCCGCGGCCACGATCGCCGGCCGCAGCGCCATGTCCAGCAGGATCACCATCAAAATGTCCGGCAGGCCGTACAGCACGTCGACGGTGCGCATGAGAAACGCGTCGACCCGCCCGCCCAGGTAGCCCGCCACCGCGCCCCACGACACACCGATGACCACCGCGATCGCCGCGGCGGCACCGCCGATGCCCAGGCTCACCGCCCCGCCCAGCAGCGCACGCCACATCAGCGACCGCCCGAACCGGTCCGTGCCCATCGGCTCGGCCAGACTCGGCGCCTCGTACTGCATCTCCGCGACACGGTGCGCGTCGTAACGCGCCAGCGACCACGGCAGCGTCACCAGGCAGGGCACCGCGATCAGCAGCAGGATGACGGCCCCGGCCCAGCCCGAGCCCGGCCGCAGCCCCGGCCAGCGACCCACCCCGCCCCGCGCCGGCACCTGACCCGTCGCGATGATCGACATGCGGCCGAGTATACGTCCAGGGTTGCGGTTGGTTCCGTCGATCCGGCTCAGGCCTCCCGGAGGTCGGGGCCCAGGGTGCCTTCGACCTCCGCGGCGTCCGTCAGCCCCTGGTCGATGAGTCGCCGCGCCAGGTCGCCGAAGGCGATGAAGCCGCCTTGCCCGGCGAAGGCGATGCGGATGGCGGCGTCGTCACGCCCGTGCAGGATCGCCTGCCGGGCCTCGGCGTCGATGTGGGCGGCTTCGACGAGCGGGACGCGGCCGCGGTACCCGCCCGCCCCATCGCTGCGGCGCAGCAGCCGCATCGCCAGGATGCCCACGAGGCTCGAGGCGAGCTGGTACGGCTCAATGCCCATCTCCAGCAGGCGGACGACCGCGGCCTCGGGGCGCGCCGCGTGCAAGGTCGCCAGCAGCCGATGCCCCGACAACGCCGCCTGCACGGCGATCGACGCCGTGGCCTTGTCGCGGATCTCGCCCAGCGCCAGCACCTGCGGATCCTGGCGCAGCATCGAGCGCAGGGCGCGCTCGTAGCTCAGTTCCCCGAAGGGCGTGACCTCGATCTGCGTCACGCCCTCGAGGTCGCGCTCGACCGGGTCCTCAAGGCTGATGACGCTCAGGCCCGCCTGCGTGGCGACGATGTGCTCCAGAATGGCGTACGTGGTCGTCGTCTTGCCCGATCCGGCGGGGCCGCAGATCAGCAGCATGCCGGCGTCGGCGTGGGTGTAGCGGTCGATGAGCTTGCGCGCGTGCTCGGGCAGGTCCAGCTCGTCGAGCCGGTGGGCCTGGATCAGCTCGGCGGGCAGGCGCACGACCGCGCGCAGCCCGTGCGTCGTGGGCATCACCGCCAGGCGCAGGTCGAGCAGGCCGGCCTCCCCGGCGTCGAGGCTGAAGCGCGACTCCTGCGGCACGTCCCGGCGGTAGGTCAGCAACTGCCCCAGCACCATGAGGCGGTTGATGCACGCCTGGCCGGTGTCGCCGGCGAGGCGCTCGGCGGTGTGCAGTTGGCCGTCGATCCGATACTTGAGCTCGACCCCGTCGCGCGTCGGCTCGAAGTGCACGTCCGAAGCGCGGCGGTCGATGGCGTCGCGCAGCAGCTTCTCGACCAGCGGGCGGGCGTCGGCGGGGGCGGCCATCGGCGGCGATTGTATCGCTCCGCCGCCTCACCAGCGCATCCCCGGCCGCGGCGCCGGGCATCGCCGGCCCGTCCCGGCCTCAACGCTCCAGCAGCCGCCGAACGGTCATGAGTTGGCCGACGTGATACGAGCTATGGTCCGCCAGCAGCAGCGCCTCGCGCAGCAGGGTCTGGCCGTCGCCCCAGGGGATCGGGGCGAACAGATCGTTCGCCGGGTCGCTGATGAGCCGGACCATCGCGTCGCGGTCGGCGAGGAAGGCGGCGACGCTTTCGTCCCAGGCGCCGGCCGTGGGCGGGGCGGGCTCGGCCGGCCAGAAGTCGTCCGGCCAGGCGGCCTCGCGGTAGTCGGGATCGCGGCAGAACTCGAGAATGTCGCGCTGCGCCAGGCGCATGTGCTCGATGAGCTGCCACGGACTGTGCGCGACGTTGGCGGGGACCTGGCCACGCTTGGGCGCGGCAATGGCGGCCGCGGCGTCGGCGAAGTCGATGTGGGCGTCGGCCCAGGTCAGCTGGGCGGCGAGCAGGGTGCGCAGGGCGTCGGGCTCGGGCATGGCGGGGCCTCCGGAGCGTGTCTATTGGCCCTTGAATGGTGGCTTTAACACCAAGTCCCGGGTGCCACGGCTTGCCGCTTCGCGGTCAAGCCGTGCGTCTGCCGACGATCGCACGGCTTGCCGCTTCGCGGTCAAGCCGTGGCACCCGGAAATGGATCCCACCCGCTTAAAGCCAACCGTTCAAACGTCAATAATCCATCGTAGCGCTTGCCCACCCCGCCGACGCGTTGCATACGATGCGGCAACGCTCGATCATCCACAGGCACAGGAGAAGGCGATGAACCAGGCCAACGAGCAGCGGACGATTCTGGTCACCGGCGTCACGGGTCAGCAGGGCGGCGCGGTGGCGCGCCATCTGCTCAACCGCGGCTACCGCGTGCGCGGGCTGACGCGCAACCCCGACAGCGACAAGGCCCGGGCGATGAAGGGGCTAGGCGTGGAGATGGTCGCCGGCGACATGGCCGATCGCGCGAGCCTCGACGCCGCGCTGGCCGGGGCGTATGGCGTGTTCAGCGTGCAGAACTTCTGGGAGGCCGGCGCCGACGGCGAGATCCACCAGGGCAGGACCGCCGCCGACGCCGCATTCGCCTCGGACATCAAGCACATCGTCTACAGCTCGGTCGGCAGCGCCCACCGCGAGACGGGCATCCCGCACTTCGACAGCAAGTGGATCATCGAGCGGCACATCCGCGACCTGGACCTGCCGGCGACGATTCTGCGGCCGGTGTTCTTCATGGATAACTGGAGCCAGCCGGCGATGCGGCAGATGATCGACAGCGGGACGGTGACGCTGCCGCTGAGCCCGGACACGCGCCTGCAGCAGATCGCCGTCGACGACATCGGCGCGCTCGCGGCGATGGCGTTCGACGATCCGCGCTCCTGGCAGGGCCGGGAACTGGACATTGCCGGCGATGAGCCGACGATGCAGGAGGCGGTGGACATTCTTTCGCGGGTGATGGCCCGGAAGGTGGCGTACCAGCAGATCGGCTTCGACGACTTCAAGCAGGCGATGGGGCCGGAATACGAGGTGATGTTCCGCTGGTTCGAGGACGTGGGCTACGAGGCCCGCATCGCGTCGCTGCGCGACCTGCACCCGGGGCTCAAGACGCTGGAGCAGTTCCTGCGCGACACGGGCTGGGAGCGGACGGCCGCGTAAGCGCGACCCCGCCGGTGCCGCAGCCATCGCTTCGCTCTACCCACCCTACGGTCGAGCCCCGGCCGCAAAGTTCACGGCGTTGTGTGGCACCCGATTCGGCGGCCACACTCAGCGCATCCGCGGCTGGCCGGCCCACAGGTCGGCGACGGGGCCCAGCCGCTGCTTGACGGGCGCGGTCGCTTCGTCCAGCGCCGCCAGCGTGGCGTCGTCGAGGGCAAGGCTCGCCCCCGCGAGGTTGTCACGGACCTGCGAAGCGCTGCGCGCCCCGGCCAGGACGCTGGCGACGGCCGGCTGGTGCAGGCACCACGCCAGGGCGACGGCGGACATCGGTTGCCCAAGCTCGTCGGCGATCGCGCGGACGCGGTCGATGGCCTCAAAGGTTTCCGCTTCGCAGCCGGCCTCGCCGTGCCGCGCCTGCGGCCAGGTGCTCGCGAAGTGCCGCGTCCGCGCGCGGTCGGCCGGCACGTCCGCGGCCTGGCGGAACTTGCCGGTGAGCAGGCCCTGCATCAGCGGGCTGTAGGCCAGGATGCTCACGTGGTGCTCGGCGCACAGGGGCTGGATCTCGTGCTCGATCATCCGCGCGAGCAGGTTGTAGGCGAGCTGGTTGGAGGTGATCTCGCCCCAGGCCAGCGCATCTGTCAGATCGCGCCGGCCGAAGTTGCTCACCCCGATGGCGCGGACCTTGCCCTGGTCGCGCAGGCGGGCCATGGCGTCGAGGCTGTCCCCCAGCGGCACCTCCCAGTTGGGCCAGTGGATCTGGTACACGTCGATGCGATCGGTGCCCAGGCGCTCGAGGCTGGCGTGGCAGGAGGCGGCGAGCCTGTCCGGTGCCAGGTCGCCCGCGCCGACCTTGGTGGCGATGACGACCTCGTCGCGCCGCGGGGCGAGGACGCGGCCGAGCAGCCGCTCGCTCGCCCCGTCCCCGTAGCCGGGGGCGGTGTCGAAGAAGTTGACCCCGGAATCGAGCGCGGCCTCGATGGCGGCGATGGAGTCGGCCTCGTCCTGCGGGCCCCAGTTGAACCCGCCGATCAGCGCCCAGCACCCCAGCGCAACGGGCGAGACGTGGATGTCGCTCTGACCAAGGCGGCGGTGTTGCATCAGCGGGCTCCCGCGGCAGCTAGGCTCGGCGGATCATCTGCTGGTTCGCCTCCACGCTCAGGTCGCCGCGGACGCGCTCGGCAAAAGTTTCGTCGTCGGTCACCGGCTCATCGAGGACGGTGCGGGCAAGCTCGAGCAGCTCGTCAACGTCCACGTCGCGCCAGAAGCTGGCGCGGTTGAACGCCGAGCAGCATGGGCGTGCGGCCTGGACGCGGGCGATCGCGTCGTCGATCTCGATCTGCTCGCGGGCCGCCAGCAGCAGCGCGGCGACGTTGCCGCTGCGGCCGACCCCACCCATGCAGTGCACGAGCACCGGGCTGTGGTCGCGCAGCATCATGGCCCCGCGCTGCACGAGCATGCGCGCGAAGGCCGGCGTCAGCGGCGAGAGCACGCTCGGGCCCGGGTTGAGGTAGCCGTCCCAGAACCCGACCTGCAGCCACTGCACGTGCTCGGGCAGGTGGTGGACGTAGGCCACGCCGATCCGCCGCGCGTAGGAGGCGACGTGCACAATGCCGCGAATGCCCGCCTCGGCGATCTCCGCGGCATGCACGGCCGGCAGATCGCCCGACGCGCCGCCGTCCGAGCGGCCCGGGCACGCGCCGACCGCGAGATAGTCCGTGACAAAGTGGCCGTCGTAGCTGGCGAACGCGGGCAGCGGGCTCATGGCGATCCTTTCCACATCGATGACACGACGCCGGGCACGCAGCTTAGCAGCAAGCGGCGACGTAAGCCCACGCGGAAATTTCCCCGCGAATCAATCGAACCGGGCGCTTGCCGCGTCGGTATCGGCCCGGAGAAGCGGCGGTCGCGCGGCCGCCCACACCCGGCCTCGGGCGCAGGCCTGTCAGCATCTTGTAAGGGAGTGATCGCATGAGCATCAAACGAATCGGTACGGCCACGGCGGTGACGGGGCTGATCGCGGCGCTGGGGGTGACCGCCTCGGCACAGTGGGGTTTGGAGGAGGATCAACAGCAGCAGCCGCAACAGCCGCAGCAGCAGGCGGAACCGCAGCCCGCGCCGGCACCGGCTCCGCGCGGCCTGGACGAGCCGGCGGCCATCGAGGGCGCGGACATCCAGGAGGCGACGCCCGAGCAGCGCGAGCAGGCGGACGTGGTCGTCGGCGTGCTCAACATCCAGGACGTGGCCCGGGCTTACGAGCGGATGCAATCCGTGCAGCGGCTGGTCGACCGCGATGAGGATCGCGACGGGTTCTGGCTCGACGCCGGGGCACTGGACGCCGATCCGATCGACGCCGAGATGATCGACACGGCCCGCGAAAAGGCCGTCGCCGTCGCCGACGACGACATCGACATGGTCGTCGCCGAGCACTTGCAGGGCGAGCCGGACAACGTGGCCCTGGTGGACGTGACCCGGCCCACGGTCGAGCGGATCAACGAGCGGACGCAGCAGTACCGCGAGCAGTTGGAGCAGGCGGTCGGCCCCGAGCGGCAGCCGGCCCAGCCTCAGCGCCAGCAGCCCGAGCGTCAGCCGCTCGAGTTGCCCGACGCGCCCGACGATGGCCAGGACGATCAGCCGCAGGACGACGCGCCCTTCACCTGGTAAACACCAACGATGGAACGTGCCCCCTGGCCCCCGACCCGTATGGGCGGGGGCTTTTTCGATTGGTTCATCCGGAAAAACGGGGCAGTGCACCGAAGGCGGCGCTTCGGACGCAGCCCCGCAGGGGCGACGGGTTGTAGCCACGGGTGGAGCGCAGCGCAACCCGTGGTCGCGGCCGGTGCGGGAAAACTCGCCCCGGCAGGGGCGGAGGCAGGTTCGAATCTCCGACGGTGCGGTGTGGCCGTTACGCCTGCGATTGGGTGGGCTAGCGCCTGGCCGCGGCACCCATCGCTTCGCTCTACCCACCCTACATCAATCGTTCACGGCGTTGCGTGGTACGTGCACATGGAATAACCCGGAGTCGCACATTGGCTTATCCGGCACCGCCAAACTCGCCCCCGGAGCGGCCGCGGGAACCTACCACCTGCGCCTGGCGCAGCGCCGCCTCCAGACGCTCGACGTTGCGCCAAAGCGAGAACTCCTCGGCCACATGAGCGCGCCCCGCCTCGGCCAGTCGGCGACGCAGTTCCGGCTCGCGCGCCAGCCGCGCCAGCGCCGCCGCGACGGCCGCCGGGTCGTCGCCGTCCACGAGCAGGCCCGTCGTCTCGTGCTTGACCAGCTCGGGGATCGTCGGCAACCGCCCCGCCACCACGGGCAGGCCCGCGGCCATCGCCTCCATCAGCACCACGGGGATCCCGTCGCGGTCGCGACCGCCGTCGACCCGGCAGGGCAGGGCGAAGACGTCCGCATCACGCAGCGACCGGCAGACGACGGCGTTGGGCTGTGAGCCGCGGAAGGCGACCGCGTCGCGGCAGCCGAGCTCGTCGACCAGGCGCGCGAGGGCGTCGCGCTGCGGGCCGTCCCCGATGATGCTCAGCCGCCACGCTTCGCCCTGCCCGGCGCGCAGTTGGGCCAGGGCGCGGATGAGCGTGTCGATGCCTTTCTTGGGCACGAGCCGGGCGACCGTCACGATCCGGCCGCGCCACGCCCGCGCGTCGTCGGCGGGCTCGGCCTGGCCGTCGAGCTCGACACCGCAGCGGATGAGTCGACAGCGGCCGACCGCCGGGCCGTGAATGCGCCCGTAGTGCTCGCGGTGCCAGTGGCTGATGCAGGCGACGAAGGCGGCGCGGCGGAGCTTGCGCTTTAAAAGCGCGCGGCGCTCGAACAGGTCGTTGGCGTGGCCGACGAAGCTGAAGGGAATGCCGAGTTGCCGGGCGGCGTACATGCCGACCGTCGCCGGGGCGTGGGCGAAGTGGCAGTGCACGTGGCCGATGCGCATCCGGCGCAGGGGCGCGGCCAGGGCCAGGGCGGCGACGGCCTGGGCGAGCAGGACGCCGCGATGCCGCAGCGACGTCGGCTCACCCGGCGCGATGGCGTCGAGGACCGCGGTGCCCAGCGTCCCGAGGCTGCGCGTCGGCCGCCGGGCCAGCTCGCCCAG
>SLDI01000109.1:0-3884 GCA_007125385.1 Phycisphaeraceae bacterium
CGCACCCACGTCACCGCGTACGCCACCCCCTCGTCCTCCACCTCCAGCGTCCGCGCCAGGTCCACCGGCTGCCCCTCGTCGCGATGCTCGCGCCAGCGCAGCCAGCCGTGCCGCTGACGCAGATCCACCCCCCGCTCCGGCGGACCCGCGATCGCCATCGCCTCCTCCACGCCTTCCTCCACGAACGGCCCGATCGCCCGCCAACGCCCGAGATACACCCGCTCATGCTCCAGGTGCTCGCGCCGCAGGCGATATCGCAGCTCCGGCCCCAGCGCCAGCCGCGCCTCGAGCTCCTCGATCACCGCCGCCGCGTCCTGTCCCGCCTCGATCCGCTCGCCCACCACCCGCCGCACCAGCGACGCCGTACGCTCATGCCCCGGCAGCGCCTCGGCAAACGCCAGATACAGCCCCTGCCGCTCGGCCATCGACCCGTCCGTGAACCGCAGCGCCAGCTCCAGCAGCTCCGACGCCGCCTCGCCCTCGCCCACCCGCCCCAGCCGCGCCTTGATCGCCTCGATCACCTCGCTGCGGCCGTGCGGCAGGTGCTCGAACACCGGCTGGTCCAGCGTCACGCTCGTCTCCGACAGCCCGTCGCCGACCTGGCGGGTGAACGCCTGCCCCGGCCCGTCGCGCCGCGGCTCGTCCACCCACTGCCACGCCCGCCCGAAATCACCGGCCGTCGACACCTCCGTCTCCACCAGCGTCACCCGCCGGCCGTCGGCCAGCACCACCGCCAGGTCCTGGAACCACGCCTCGCCCCCCGCCAGGCCCACCCCCACGCCGTGGATCGGCATCCCCGCCGCGTCCAGCCACACCAGCGGCACACGCAGCTCATGCCACGCCCCCTCCCCCGCCCCCGCCGGCAGCTCGCCCACGTGCCGATCCGCCTCGCCCACCGCCCGGCCCCACGCCGCCACCCGCCACCGCTCGCCGTCGTGCACGCGCAGCGCCACCGTCTCGGCCGGCTCGGCCGCGTCCAGATGCACCCACGCGCTCAGCGCCGCCCCGCCCGCCGGCGCCACGATGTGCTCGGTCACCGGCCGCGCCATCTCGCTGACCTGGTGCCGCCGGTCGTTGTCGCCGTCGTCGCTGTAATGCACCCGTCCTTCGCCGCCGGCCGGGGCGTCGCGCCACCGCCAATCCCCGTCCAGGTCCCCCGCCGGCGCCTCATCGCCGACGATCGTCACCTCCCGCCCGTCGATCGCCAGCCGGCTCGGCCCCCAGTAGGTCATGCCCCCGTGGCTCTGGAAGCGAAGCCCCGTGATCGGCCGATCGTGCATGTCCAGCCGGATCAGCGGCGTCACCAGCTCCGTCCACCGCCCCGGCGCCGGCTCCGTCCCCGCGACCCGCGCCCGCACCGTCCCCGAGTATGACAGCAGATCCCCATGCGGGTGCCCCCACAGCATCGCCCGCCGCGGCCAATCCTCCTCCCCCGTCATCAGCCCCACGTAGGCCGTGCTCGGCCGCTCGTCCTCCGGCACGTACACCCGGTGGCGCAGCTCGGCCGTCGCCCGCAGGCGATAGCGCCGGATCGCCTCCTCCGCCACGCCCGCCTCGCGCGCAAAGCCCGCCACCTGCTCCACCGGCTCGGCGACCCCCACGTGCCGCAGCGCCTGGTCCAGCCGCGCCAGCGCCGCCTCCACGTATGCCCCCTCCGGCCCGGCCGCGATGAAATCACGCAGCAGCTCCGCCGGCTCGGGCGACACCGCGCTCTGCCGCACCCGCACCGCCTCGCGCACGCTCCGCCACGCGATCGGCAGCCCCGGCAGCTCGTGCGCCAGGCTCAGCAGCGCCCGCTCCGCCGTCCGCGACCGCTCGTGGAGGTACAGCTCCTTGAGCCCCACCCCGCGGTGCTCCTGGCTGCGCAGCGCCTCGCCGCCGAAGCTCACCACCGTCGCCTCGCCCCCGTCCGTCGGCTCGGCGTGCGCCTTCAGCGCCAGGCTCAACTGCCGCCACGAGTTGTAGCGCCGGTCCCCGTACGTCTCGGCCGGGATCTTCAGCACGTACGTCAGCTCCCGCGCCGCCGGGTCGTAGCTCACCGCCGCCTCGACGCGCTCGGCCCGGCTCTGGCCGACGTGCTGGCGCACCACCCGCCCGCGCTCGTCCACCCCCACCATGAACCGGTAGTCGTTGCGGTTCGACAGCCGCATCCCCACCTGAAGCCGATGGCCCCCGCCCAGCTCAGCCACGCCACGCATCGGCCGCCACGTTTCGGCGTGATGCGTCAGCGCCACGTACAGCCACTGATCGTCATGCCCCATCACCAGCCGCGCCGCCCGCCCCGCGCTGTCCGTCAGCTCATACGTGCTCGCGCCCCACTGCCGCGGCGGCACGCTCGTCAGGTTCGGCGGCTCGTCCAGGCGTGCGGCAAGCCACGCCCGCGCCCCGGGCGTCGCCGGCCGCGCGCCGGCCCCCAGCACGTGCACCCCGTCATGGTCGGTGATGAAGACATGACCCCCGCGGTAGATCAACTGCGTGTGCTCGTCATGGCTGACCGACAGCATCTGCCTGCCCAGGTGCTCCCCCGTCTCCACGTCGAAAAGATCCAGCCGCACGCGGTCCGGCCGGCGATGATGCGTCGGATGGTTGAACCCCGACAGCACCAGCATCCGCCCGTCGTCGATCCATGCCCCCATCGCTCCCGGCCGATGCCAGCGCAGGCTGTAGCGGCCGTGCAGCCAGCCCGGCAGCGACCCCGGCCACGAGCCCAGCCCCCGCGGCGCCAGGTTGTGCTCCGGCGGCGGCAGGCGGTACCGCTGCACCCGCTCGCCGCTGCGCAGGTCGACCGCCTCGACGCGGCTGCCGTGCATCTCGTAGATCCGCTCGCCGTGGATCAGCCCCGGCCGATCGCCACGCACCAGGTTGCCCGCATCATCCTCGTGAAACGTCCAGTGGTCGTAGCTCGGGTCCCCGTCACGCGAATGCTGACGCACGTGGATCCACGGCCCCTTGAACACCACGTCCATCGACGAGCCCCACCGATACGCCCCGCTCATCTGTGGCTCAAAACGCTGCGGATCCTCGTCCGAGCCCAGCTTCCACCGGTACAGCCGATTGTCGTCCGCCCCGTAGTACAGCCACCCGTCGCGCACGCCGTAGCCCCGCCGCGGCTCGGCCACCTCGTCGCGATCCCCGATGAACCGCGTCTCGCCCAGGTACTCGCCCGTGCGCAGGTCGAAGCTCAATGTCGCAAGCCGACTGCGCTGCCACTGCCCGAGCATGTGCAGCCGGCCGTCGTGTTCCAGGTAGTTACGCACACGGAAGCTGGAAAAGTCGTTGCGCAGATCCCGCGTCCACAGCTCCCGCCCGCTGGCCAGATCCACCGCCACGAAGCGCGACTGGTTCCGCTCGCCCGTCGCGTCCACCATCACCAGCATGCCGTTGATCTGCCGCACGCCGCGCAGCGGCATGTCCGCCTCGTAGCGCCACACCGTCCGCCCGCTGCCCGCGTCAAGCGCCTGCACGTGCCGATCGCCGAACAGCAGCACCAGCCCCGGCCCCCACTCCACCCGCCGCACCGTCCGCGCCACCGACCGCTGCCAGACCACCTCGCCCCCGCGTTCCACGGCCAGCCGCTCGATCAGCCCCGACGAGTGCGCCACCAGGTCATCGCCCATCCCCGCCTCCGCCTCCGGCACCAGCAGCTCCACCTGCCCCCGCGCCAGGAACCGGACCCGGCTCAGCCCCAGCTCCGGCAGCCCGTCGAGCCCCCGATCGTCCAGCGCCTCGTACCACCGCCCCGGCACCATGGCCGTCGGCTCGACCAACCCCGGGCTCTCACCGGCCGCCGCCCCCGCCACCCCCGCCGGCTCATCCGTCACCGCCACCAGCTCGCCACCGTGCACCGCCAGCCCGCGCAACGACGTCTCCGCAAACGCCAGCTC
>SLDI01000196.1:0-3881 GCA_007125385.1 Phycisphaeraceae bacterium
GGGGAATGGCTCCTCCATCGGACTCGCAGTTCGCGATCATCGGGGGCGCCGCAGCGTGCGTGAAGCTCCAGGAGGGTCATGCCCCGGCGCAGGTCGTGGGGAGAGCAACTGCCCGGGGCATTCGGCCGGAAGCCGTAGCCCGGCGTCCGGACGGCCACGAGCCGGGAAGACTGGAAATGCAGTTCCCGCAGGAAGCGCCTTGGTCCGAAGTTGTAGTACCAGATCTCCTCGTAGGGCAGCGCCATGTAGCCGCCGACGAGGAGTTCGCGCACCGGTACGCGAAGGTCCGGTTCACCACATGCGGCGCGCACGTCGAAGCGACGGTCCCCCACCGAAACCAGGGTGCCGTCGCAGCGCAGGCCGGCAGACGCCGTGGGGAGTACGGCCGTGGTCATCACGGCAAGAACCAACAGGAGAACGGCGGGGTGGCGCATGAGGAAGGCTCTTCGGCGCATCCCTGCACATCCACGGGTGATCGATAACCATTGGACCACGCCGGCTGGTGAAGGATCAGGGGGGTACCCGGGCCGGCCTCGGAATCGGATTCGGCGGCCCCGCGCCGGTGATCGGCTCAGGTGTCGCCATGCCGTAACAGACGAACCATCGCCTCTGCCACACTGCCACTGGATTGCGGGTTCTGGCCGGTCACCAGCATGCCGTCGATGACCACATGATCGCTCCAGTCCTCCGCGGTATCGACCTCACCCCCGAGCTCGCGCAGGCGATCCTCAAGCAGGAAGGGCATGGCGTCCACCAGGTCCACCGCGCGTTCCTCGGCATTGCTGAAGGCGGCGATCCTGCGCCCCTTGGCCACCGGCGTGCCGTCCTGCAGCATGGCGCCGACCAGGCACGCTGGCCCATGGCAGACCGCACCGAGGACCTTTTCATGCTCAATGAACTCGGTCACCAGCCGCTGCACATGCGGGTTCTCGGGGAGATCGAACATGGTTCCATGTCCACCGGGAAAGAAGATCGCGGAATACGGCTCGTGACGGACGTTCTCGTCGAGGGGGATCGTGTCACTCAGGGCCTGTTGCGCAGCAACGGTGGGGAAGGACGGATCGATGTCCAGGCTCTTTGGATCGAGGGGCGTTGGGCCGCCTTTCGGACTCGCGACCTTGATCTCAAACCCAGCTTCACGGAAGCGCGCGTAGGGAATCGCGAATTCCTCGAACCAGAGGCCCGTCGCGTGCCCCGGGGCAATCTCGTCATGACTGGTGACGACCATCAGTATCGTCTGACTCATTCGAATTCCTCCTTCCTGGTCCCACTTGGTGGACCGGGGCGCTGCAAACGGGTTCCGGAAAAACCCGCGCTGCGGGTTGGGATCATGCGGACTTCGGGTCAGGTTCCTGTTGCGGCGACAGAACATCGGTCGGGGCGCCGTGGACGGCGATCCCGGGGTTGACCTGGAGGGGCGGCGCCGTGCCGTCCTTATCCTGGCCAAAATAGACGGTATGGTGCGGGAACGGGATCTCGATGCCGAGTTCGTCGAAGCGCTTCTTGATCCGGTGGTTGAAGGCGCGTCCCACCATCCACTGCTTGATGGGTTGGGTCTTGATACGGCCTTTGATGACCACCGCGCTGTCGCCGAACGCGTCAACGCCGAAGATCTCCAGCGGTTCGAGGATCACCGGGCCGATCTCCGGGTCGGATCGCAGTTCCTCCCCGACTTGGCGGATGACCTCCATGACCTCGTCGACATCCTCGCGATAGGCCACGCCAAGGTCGAAGACGTAGAACGAGAAGTCGCGGGTCAGGTTGCTGACGGTATCGATGGCGCTGAAGGGGATGGTGTGAACGGTGCCACTCAGGTCGCGTAGCCGTACAGTGCGGATCGAGATGGCCTCGACCAGGCCCGCCCGGTCGCCGAGCTTGACCACGTCGCCCACGGCCATGAGGTCCTGCATGAGGATGAACACGCCGGTGATGACGTCCTGTACCAGGCGCTGGGCTCCGAAACCGATGGCCAATCCGAGCACGCCGGCGCCTGCGAGCAGGGGCGCGATGTTGATCCCGAGTTCGGAGAGGATGACGAGCGTGGACATGACGACCAGCACTACCAGCAGCGCGTTGCGCGCGACGGTGAGCAACGTCTTGGCACGCGCACTGCGGACCTTGGGGCCACCACGGACGTCGGCCCCGGCGAGATAGCGTTCGATGAAGGAGGCGGTGACCTCCCACACGATCACCGCCACGATCAGCACGCCGAGGATGCGCGCCGCCGTGCCGCCGAGGACCTGCCCCGGTTCGCTGGCGAGCCACGCCAGAGCCTCGATCCCCCACGCATGCAGGATCGCAAGCCCGGCCAGGATGTAGATCAGCCAGTGTGCCGCGCCCTGCAGCAAGGGAAAGTAGTGGTTCACCCGCGCCTCGAGCTGCGGGTGGGTGCGTCGCAGTTCGGCGTTGATGCTGAGCCAGCGCGCGAACAGGCGATCGACCAGGTGCAGCGCAATCCTTGCCACCACCAGTGCGGCGATGGTCAGTACGGTGGCGCGCAGGACGAACACGAAGCCAAGGCGCCAGTCCAGCGCCCACACGGCGAACAGCAGGATCAGGTAGGCACCCGCCAGCAGATGCCAGGACTGTGCAAGCCGGCGCCGGAACAGGGCAAGCGCGGCGCGCCCCGGTGATTCGCCCTCCCCCTCGCGGCCACGGATGCGTTCGGCGACAGGGCGGCGGTTCTGCAGGATCAGGATCAGCGCCATGAGAGTCACGACGAGCCCGAGTATGTGCAGCAGAGTCGTGTAGGTCGCTGCGCCGAGACCAAGCAGCAACGCTGCCTGCAAAGCGAAAAAGCCGTAGATCGCCGTGGAGGCCAATCTACGCAACCAGATCATGGTGTAGTGCGCTGTCTCGTCGCTGGACGGGATCAGGCGCAGCGCGGGCTCGTGCTCGGCGAGCAGCCGGCCGCCGAGTGTCATCACCAGGCGCACGATGATGGAAGCGTTGAGCCAGGCGAGGGCGACCAGGCGGGTCTGCTCTGGAGGAGCCGCCACCGCCAGCACGGCATAACCGGCCGCGGCGAAGGCGACGATCGGAAGGAGGTCGACCAGGAACAGAAACACGGCGCCAATCAGCCGTCGCGGCCAGCCATCGCGGACGGCGGCAACGATCTTGTGGCGGGGGGGCGCCAGCAGCCGTGTCGCGATCCGCGCGACCGCATAGGCAGAGGCCATTACCACCGCAAGCCAGAGCAGGATGCTGAGCCAGCGTGCACGTTCTTCGGGATCCGTCGCCGCGTGACCCAGCCATTCGTAGGCCTCCGGCAGGTGTTCGAGGGAGCGCGCGATGTGGGTGAGTCCCGTGCCGAACACGGCGAGCCCATCGGAAAGCGATTGCATGAGATGGCCGGTGGCCGTCTGGATGTCCGGCACTGGCTCCGGCGCGTGGACCTCCGCCAGGATGCGCAACTTGCGGATGATCTCGCTGCGTGCCTGCTCGTCCTCAAGCGAGGCGATCAGCGCCTCGAGCTCGGCGGGCGAGGGCGTCTCCTCGGCCGACGCACCCACGGCCCAGACCGCTCCGAGTAGTCCCAGCACCACGACGAATGCCGCCAGCCGTAGGCGCGCTATCGCGTTCTTCACAGGCAAAGATCCCCCCGAATCTGTGAAAAGTCTCCCGCATTCTTCCGAAGAGTCGCCGATCAACCATGCCGTGGATGCGAGGATTGCGCAAACGCCCTGCAAAAGTGCGGTGGTGAAAACGTTTCCGGGGTGGCTTCGGGCGGGTGACGGCACGCACGGGCGCGGAGTGCGGTAGACAGCGTCATTAAGGAGGGCAAGAGCGACCTCGGCGAGGCGATGATCACCGAATAGCGGTAGCAAGCTCCCGCACTCCATAAGCGGGCGCGGGGGTCGCGGGTTGATGCTCCGAGCTCA
>SLDI01000382.1:0-3878 GCA_007125385.1 Phycisphaeraceae bacterium
AACCGTCTCGGCGGCAACAGCCTGGCGGAGACCATCGTGGCCGGCCGGGTGCGGCGCCCGGCCGGTTTCCCGCGTCGAGACCCGAAGGGGGTCCTTTCAAGGTAGTCGGCCTGAGCACATGTTGAGTGACCGGCGGGGGGCGGGGGGTTCGTTCGTCTGCATCGGTGGCCCGCCAACGGTCGAGGCAGGAACCGGTCTGTTCCGAGTCATGTCGGTGATGTTCATCTTTTTGGTCTTTGCAATCAGGAGACGGATCATGGGCACGCGCGGCCGCGTCAAGTGGTTCGACCCCAAGAAGGGCTACGGCTTCATCCTGGGCCCCGGGGGGCAGGATGTGTTCGTTCACTACACGCAGATCGAGGGCGAGGGCTTCCGCTCGCTACGCGACGGCGAGACGGTGGACTACGAGCTTGTGGAAGGGGAGAAGGGCCTGCAGGCCCGCACCGTCGCCCGCGTCGAGGCCAACGCCGAGGCGTGAGGGCAAGCGATGTCGGTCGGTCCAGCCGGCGTGGCGACGCGCCGCGGCGCTGTGGCGTGTTGTGGCCGCGTCGCGTCCGCCCCTGCCAGGGTGGGGTTCCAGGGGCCGCATTGGACCCACGGTTCCGCTTCGCTTCACCCGTGGCTACAGCCCTCGGTCCGTTTATGCACTTGAACCGCAGGCGTCACGACCACACTGCGCGGCAATGATGTAGGGTGGGTAGAGCGAAGCGAAACCCACCGGTTGCGGCGGGAATCCACGGCCACCCTGGTGGGTTTCGCTTCGCTCTACCCACCCTGCATCCACGCCTGCGATTCAAGTGCAATCCGTATCACGCCGTATCAGTTGCTCGATTGCACGAGCGGGATGGGGCCGGCGACGAGGTCGGCGAAGCCCTCGGGGATGAAGACGATGCCGATGATCCGCTCGTCCTCGATCTGGTCGACGGCCGCGGTCAGGCGGACGCGGAACTGGGGCAGGCGGCGCTCCAGGTCAATGCGCACGATGCGCGACTCGTTGGCGCTCAGGTCCCAGCGGTGGCTGGCGCTGACGCGGTACCTGGTGGTGAGCTGATAGCTGGCGCCGTAGGTCAGCAGCTCGCTGTCGAGCACGTCGATGGTGCGGTAGCTGACGAAGCTGGTCAGGCGCGGGGTGTGGCGCAGCGAGGCGTTGAGGCCCCAGGCGTCGAGGCGGTCGCGCTCAAGGCTGTGCGTCGCTTCGCCGACGAGGCCCAGCGACTCGCTGACGCGCCAGCGGGCGCGGGCGAAGAAGTGGCTGCCGCCGCGGCTGAACTCGGGGCGGTGGGGGTGGAAGCGGGGCAGGAAGGCGTCGTCGTCGCGGCCGCGCTCGCGGATGATCAGGTCGGTCTCGAGGCTCAGCCAGTCGACGCTGCGCCACCGCCCCGGGCCGCCACGCTGCGTCGAAAGCGTGTTAAGCAGGCCCAGGCGCAGGATCAGTCCCTCGTCGATGCCCTCGACCACGCTGTCGAAGACGGGCAGGGCGGCCGGGTCGATGGTGCTGTCGGCGTAGAGCACGTCGATGCGCGGCTCGAGGCTGTGGCGCAGGCGGTGCAGGTCGAGCACGCGGTTGTCCAGGCGGTCGAAGGTGCGTGAGAAGGTGGTGCTGACGCGCGTGCCGGCGCCGGCCCAGAGGCGGAACTGCTCGTCGTCGTCGTGGAAGTCGCGGAAGCGCTCGCCGTAGCCGGTGAACCGGCCGGTGAGGTAGGGCGTGACGTTGACGGGCCCGACGGTCAGCGGGGCGTTGAGCTCGTGGCGGGTGTCGAGGCGGCTGCGCCAGTCGCGTGGGAAGCCGGCGGCCGCGGCGGCGTCGTCGAAGGTGGTGTCGGCGTCGATGCCCAGGATCGCCAGCGCCGCGCCCTGGCCGAAGCCGCGGTCCTCGGGGGCGTCGCGGCCGAAGCGGGCGCGGACGCGCGACAGGCGCGACTCGCTGAACCAGGTCAGGCGGTCGTCGACGAGGCTGGTGCCGGTCTGGAAGATGCCGATCTCGGGGATGCGCGACACGTCGTAGCCCGGGGCCTGGTAGGTGGTCAGCTGCGGCTGAAAGTCGTTGAGGTGGCCGACGAGCAGCAGGTCGGCGGCGAGCTCGTTGTCGCGGCGCAGCAGATGCAGCGAGGTTTCGTAGGGCCTGGCCTCGATGGCCTGCGTGGGCTGGAACTCCTCGAGGAAGGTCTCGTCGGAGACGTAGCTGCCTTCGACGCTGAGCTGCCAGAGCTCCTGGATGGGCTGGCGGTGCTGGAAGCGGGCGTAGCCGCGCACGTCGCCGTCGCGGTCGATGTCGTTGCGCTGGGGCAGGAAGTCGGTGCCGCGGTCGTGGGGCAGGAGGTAGGCGCGTGCCCGGCCGAAGGTCTCGCCCAGGTCGTAGTCGAGGTTGACGCCGACGGCCGGGCCGTGGTCGCCGCGGTAGTCGAGCCGGCCGTGCAGGTCCACGTTGTCGGGCGTCTCCCGGCCGACGAGCGCGAACAGGTCCCAGGTGGTCAGGACCTCCAGGCCGCGCCGGTCCGAGTAGCTCACGCCCCAGTTGACCAGCGGGCTGTCGCCGGTTTCCATGGCGGCGTAGGGCCAGTAGAACACGGGCACGCCGCCGGCCCGGAGGGTCATGTGGCTGGCGGTGAAGCGCTGGTCCATGCCGCCGGCGGGGTGCTCGATCTGGGTCATGGTGGCGCGGCGGGCGCCGATGGCGACGTGGGGCTGGGCGAAGGCGCTGGTGGTGAAGATGGCGTCGCGGGCCTGGAACGTGGTGCGCGACGTCTGACGCACCATCGCCGCACGCAGGTACAGCGGGATGCGCCGCTCGACGTCGAAGGTGTAGAGCACCGCTTCGAGCAGCACGGCGCGGTCGCCGGCGATGTCGTAGTACATCCGCGGGGCGCGGACGGTGAACTGGCCGTCGCTGACGATGACGTTGTCCTCGAGGTAGACGCCGCGCACGCCCGCGGCCGGGATACCGGCGACCGCCGCCTCCGGGACGTCGGGCTCGTCGGGCTGGTCGGGCTGGTCGGCGTCGCGGTAGAGCACGGCCCGCTCGGCCTGGATGGAGACGCTGCGGGCCGGGCCCGCCTCGTAGAGCAGGCGCACGTCGCCGATGAGCATGATGATCTGCTCGTCGTCGCGGCGGTCGCGCACGACGCGGCGGGCGTGGAACGCCAGCGAGCCGCGCGCCGGCAGCACGCCGCCGGGCTCGGTCGGCGGGGCGACGGGCTCGAGCTCGTCAGGCGGCTCGGGGAACGGCTCGTCCAGGTCCTCCACGCCCGTCAGGCCCTCGAGCGTGCGCCCGCGGTCGGGCAGGGCGTCGTCCTCGAACTGGGCGCGCCGGCGGTCGAACGCCGCGATGCGCTCGCGGCCGGCGGTCACGAAGGGATCGTCGACGGCGGGGCCATCGCGTCTGAGGTCTGTGCGCAGCTCCAGCGGCCCGGCGCTGGCGGCCGTCAGCAGCAGGCGGTCGGCGACGGCGCGGATCGGCGCGTCGCCGACCGGCTCCGGCTCATCGAGATAGATCGCGAGCTGGCGGACGCCGGGCCCGGTGTCGGTGACGCGCACCAGCGCCTGGCGGGCGCGGAAGCCATGCGCGCCGACGTCAATCCGCACGGCGTGCTCGAGCAGCAGCCAGCGGGCGTCGTCGGCGTCCCAGGTGGTGGCGCGGCGGGCGGTGAGGGTGGTCGGCTCGTCGAGGATGGCCGTCGGGGAGGCGGCGAGCAGGGGGGGGGTCAGCAGCAGGGCGAGCAGGCAGATGATGGGCAGGGGCAGCGCCCGGGCACTGGCGGATAACCCGCCCGTGGCACCGGTGCGGCGGCCTGCAGAACCCCCTCCCCCCTCCCGGGGGGAGGGGGCCTCAGACCGCACTACGGTGCCGGCGTGTCGTGGGGCCGAGACATGCGGACGCA
>SLDI01000249.1:0-3851 GCA_007125385.1 Phycisphaeraceae bacterium
ACCTTTGAATGGTCGCTCCAACTGCATGTCGTGGGGTGCCACGGCTTGTCCCGAAGGGCAAGCCGTGCGCTTGCCCATGATCGCACGCCTTGCCGCTTCGCGGTCAAGCCGTGGCACCCCCGACGCGCCGGATCCCGGTGAAGTTGACCATTTAAAGGCGAATAATGACTCCCGTCCCCCTGCCCCCCTCACCGCGCGGCCTCACCAGCGCCAGAGCACCGAGGCCGAGCAGCGCAAGGCTGCCGGGCTCGGGCACGCTGCTGGACTCGCCCGCGCCGCCGACGAGCAGCTCCACGAACGGCGCGACGTCGCCCGTGTCGAAGACGCCATCGCCGTTGACGTCGCCCACGCTGATCATCGTTGGTTCCTCGACGCCGAACTGGGCCATGTAGAGGGCCGGGTCGGTCAGCGCGAGCACGAAAGGAGCCACATCGCCCGTGTCCACGACGCCGTCGAGGTTCATGTCGCCGACGATCGATTCTCCGGCAGCCGGCGTCAACGTCATGGCAAGATCGAAGGTGCCGGCGAGGGTGGCGCCCGCCTCGATGAGTTGGGTGTCGAGGCGTACCGCGACGCGATGAATGCCAGAATCGAGATCAAAGATCTCGTCGTGGGTTCCGTCCCCGCCATGGAAAAAGAGGGTGTCCCCACCGACGTCGTGCAGGCGATGGACGAAGACGTTGAGCATGAGGTCGTCGTGGCCGGTGAATGCCCCCTGCCACGAAAGATCCAATCGCATCGGTGCATCGTGGAGGAAGGTGAGCGAGAGGAAGGTGTGGGCCCGGCCGCGGATGTTCCACTCATGCTCTGCGAAGTCGTTCACGGCCTCGACCTGGCCGGAACCGGTCATGGTCAGGCTGTCGCCGTCGACGTCAATGGAGACGAACTGCGCGGCCGAAAAGAGACTGTGGTAGCCGGTGGACAGCTCGCTGTTGCCGACCTCGGCGATGGCCGTCTCGTCGAACGGCCCGGCGTCGTTCAAGTCGTACAGAATAGAGATGTCTTCGGCATCTGAATCGTGAGGGGAGCCGGTCCACCCGGCCTCCCAGAGCTCAACCTCGCCGACAACCTGCCCAAGAAGCTGAAACTGAAGTTCAGCCCGCGCGGGTACGGCCGCAAAGATGGGCAAGAGCGCCGTAAGCAGAACCAGCCGAACATGGTGAACCGTTGCGATGCGTGGCACGTTAACCATGGATGAATCGCCTCCCAGAGGATGTGGCCCGGGTCACGACCTGACCCGGAAGGACTGAAACGCCCGATTTACGGACGGAACCATCGACTTCGGTATTCCCGTGCCTGGCGTGCATGAGATCAGTTCGGGGGGTGACGGACCAAAAGAAAGGGGGAGGCCGGGCCGCTTCCACGCGCTGTAATTCGCCGCATCACGGGCGAGATGGGCCGTGGGCCTGCCGCGTGGTGGCGGGCCGGGAACCGCCCCGGAGCCGGTGCCAACCAGTATGACAGCCGGCCCGGACACCGGTCAAGCATCGGGTTCAAGAAAGGGCGACGCAGTGGGGGCGAAGAAGCGGGTCGGCAGTCAATTCCCGGCCGCTGCCTGTCGCACGCTCGCCCTCAAAACGACTCCCGCCGCCCGTTTGTTGGTCCACGGTCCTGACGCCGGCATCGGGCGGCAGGCGGCGTGAGTTGTTCTTTTCGCGTGCCCGTTGCCCGTCCGAAACCAGTCAGAAGCTTAGCCGAATACCGAACTCGGCGGCATGGATAAAGGGCATGTCAAATTCGCCCAGGTCAAATTCCGGGTTCGTACCCGAGAACAGGCGGTAGCCGCCGGTCAGCGCGAGATTGTTGGTGATGGCGAACGCGGCGCCAGCCATGAACTGGTACACCAGGATGACGTCCTGGTCGTCGGTGAACGAGAACGTCACACCGTTGATTGTCCCGCCTCCGCGTATGTTGCCATCGACGTACGCACCGCCGACGCCACCGCCCAGATAAAGATCCAGCTTTTCCGTAACGGGATGGTCGTAATACCCATTGACCATCATCGAGAAAATATTGACCTCACCCCGGAAGAACGAACTGGGTACGGGCGTTCCTTCGATGACGGCCTCGTCGATGTCGGTCGAGCGAAGGGCCATCTCCCCCTCAAGGCGGAAACGTCGCAGGTGCCGGCCTGCCGCGAGATGCAGCGCGTAGCCCGGATCGAAGCGGATGTCGTTGGAGAAGCCGAGGCTGCGCAGATCCTTCGACTCCGAATCGGACGGAAAGATCACACCGGTCGAAAACGCCAAATACCACGCTCCCGGGCCGTCGGCCTGGCCCGGCGGCGCATCCCGCCGCGTCCAGTCGTCATGTGGGTCGGTCCACTGGCCGACGGCTGCCGAGGTGCTCGCGGACAGCACCGCACAACAAACGATCGTTCGAAACATCAGGTGTACCCCCAAAGGACTCCAATGATATAACAATAGAATAACGATGATCCGTGCCGTGTCAAGCCCCGTTGGCCGGTCATGCGCAAGGGCGGGCCGGAGAAAACAGGAGCCCCCCTCACCCCACCCGCTGGCCCAGCAGCGCCGCCTCGCGCAGCGGCGCCGAGTTCGGATCCGGCGCCGACCGTGACAATAGCGAGCAAGGGGACGGGCTCACCCGCGCCCATCCCCTTTCTGCTGCGCTGGGACCCGGCGCCCGACCGACTTCCTCGGTCCCCGGGCATGCGGTACAATTCGGGATTCGCCGCTTGACGAGGATCCCGGCCATGGCCCGCGCCACCGACAGCCCCGACCCGCACACGCCCCCGGCGGGCATGCAGCCGACGCAGAACCTCAATGTCGCCGGCACCACGCCGCTGGTCAGCCCCTCCGAACTCGAGGCGGAGCACCCGGCGACCCTCGCCTCCAACCGCGCCGTCGTCGAAGGCCGCGACGCCATCCGCGCCATCCTGCGCGGCGACGACCCGCGCCTGCTCGTCGTCGCCGGGCCATGCTCCATCCACGACCCCGACGCCGCGATCGAGTACGCCGGCCGACTGGCCGAGCTCAAGCACCGCTACGCCGACCGCCTCTACATCGTCATGCGCGTCTATTTCGAGAAGCCGCGCACCACCGTCGGCTGGAAGGGCCTGATCAACGACCCGCACCTCGACGGCAGCTTCGACATCGGCCAGGGCCTCGTCCGGGCGCGCAGGCTGCTGCTGGCGATCACGGAGATGGGCCTGGCCGCGGGCACCGAGATGCTCGACCCCATCACGCCGCAATACATCGACGACCTGGTCAGTTGGGCCTCCATCGGCGCGCGCACGACCGAGAGCCAGACCCACCGCCAGATGGCCTCGGGCCTGTCCATGCCCGTGGGCTACAAGAACTCGACCACCGGCGACCTGCAGGTGGCCATCGACGCCATGCAGTCCGCCCGCAGCCCGCACCATTTCCTCGGCATCGACGAGGCCGGCCGCAACTGCATCGTCGCCACGCGCGGCAACGCCGACGGCCACCTCATCCTCCGCGGCGGGCGGGGCAAGCCCAACTACCATCCCGACAACGTCGCCGACGCCGCGAAGCGCCTCGCCGACGCGTCCCTGCCGCGGCGGCTCATGATCGACTGCTCCCACGCCAACTCCGACAAGAAGCACGAGCGGCAGGAGAACGTCTGGCGCAGCATCCTCGAGCAGCGAAGCGCCGGGCCCGGGCCCATCGTCGGGGCGATGCTCGAGAGCAACCTCCACGAAGGCCGGCAGGACATCCCCGCGGACAAGGCCCGGCTGCGCTACGGCGTGTCCGTCACCGACGCCTGCATCGGCTGGGACAAGACCGCCGAGCTGCTCGCCCAGGCCCACGACGCGGCGGGGTGAGCCCGCGGGCCGCGGACGGCTTCGCGAAGCCCCCCGCCTCCGACCC
>SLDI01000349.1:0-13760 GCA_007125385.1 Phycisphaeraceae bacterium
CCCGACGATCCCACCCAGGACGCCGTCGATGCCTTCGCTCGCGACCGACGCCTCCAGGCCGTCATGGCCACCGGTGACGCCGGCGTCGTCAACGTCAGCGGCGTCGTCGTCCGTGCCGGCCAGCAGATCGACGGCTTCACGCTCCAGCGCGTCCAGAGCAAGAGCGCCGTATTCCGCCACGACTCCGGCCGCCAGGTCGTGCTCACGCTCGACTGACCTTGCCCGGCAGACCTGCACAGACAAGGCCGCGCACGGCCTTGCCATCCGGGGGGCGTGACGTGCATCGATCGCGTCACACACGGCTTGCCGCTTCGCGCACAAGCCGCGGCACCCCCACAGGGAATGATCCGGCCTCGCGTTCCGCCGCCCGGCACCGCGCGCAATCCTTGCAACCGGCACAACCGCCACCGCCAGGCCGGCGCCTCGTCCCGGGGCCCGGGCAAATGGCGGCGAGGCGGTTAAGTGGCATCGGCCAGTCGCCGATGCATGGCGGTGAACGCCCAGCGGAACCGCAGGTCGAGTGAGCCTGCCGCATCGGAAACAGAGGATGAAGAGCTATGGGGCCAGTGAATCGAACCAGTCGCCATAAGGGTTTCAGCCTGATCGAGCTGGTGATCGTCGTGGTGATCATCGGCATCATCGGCGCCATCGCCATCCCGCGCATGAGCCGCGGCGCCGCGGGCGCTTCCGAGTCGGCGCTGACGGGCAACCTCTCGGTCCTGCGCAACGCCATCGACCTCTACGCCACCGAGCACGACGGCAACTTCCCCGACCTCGATGACATCGCCGAGCAGTTGACCGGCTACACCGACATCCACGGCAACGTCAACCCCGACGACGAGCGCGACCCGCCGTACATCTACGGCCCGTACCTGCGCTCCGTCCCGCCGCTGCCCGTCGGCCCCAACCGCGGTGAGACCGGCTTCGCCGACACCCAGGGCGCGGCCAATGCCGGCTGGATCTACGACGAAGACACCGGCCACATCGAGCCCAACACCCAGGACGAGACGGACGGCTCGGGCGTGCTGTTCCGCGACTACTGAAGGGCCGGCTCTGCCACGCGATGACCCGGCCCGGATCGACCGGGCCGACCCGGAACCGACGACGCCCGTCCGAGCCTCCGCCGGCCTGTGCCCGCGGATTTCGGACGGGCGTCTTGCTTGACCAAGGGCGCCGACATGCCCCAGCCCCGCCCCGGCTTCACCCTCGTCGAGCTGGTCATGGTCCTGGGCATCCTCGCCCTGCTCAGCGCCGTTGCCGTGCCACGCTACACCCAGGCCGTCAACCGCTACCGCGGACAGGCCGCCGCCGAGCAGATCGTCCGCGTCCTCCAGCTCGCCCAGAGCACCGCACGCCAGCGCAGCACCGACGTCAGCGTCTGGTTCGACGTGCCCAACGACACCCTGCACGCCCCCCAGCTCGACGACCCCGACCGCGACGGCGCCTGGGTCATCAACCTCAACCAACGACCCTGGCGCGCCCGCCTGACCCGCGCCGATTTCCAGGGACAAACCCACGTCCAGTACGACGGCTACGGCGAGACCGACGCCACCGGCAGCGCCGCCGTCGAAGCCGGCGGCATCACCTGGCAGATCGTCCTCGACACGCACGGCCGACTCAACGTCGAGCCGTAACGCCCCGGAACCCCGCGCGTGAACGCAGCGCCTCGCCCATCGCCGATCGACGATCGCCCCTGGCCCATCGCCAATGGCCCGGCAGCCCCACGTGCGCGCCGCCGCCGGGGCTACAGCCTCGTCGAGCTGACCGTCGCCTCGGCGATCGCCAGCCTGCTGCTGCTGGCGGTGGCGTCGGCGGTCGTCCTCGCCTCGCATGCCCTGCCCGCCCGCGACGGCCCCGCCGTCCGCGCCGCCGACGCCAGCCGCGCCTACGAGCGACTGACCAGCGAGATCGCCTACGCCGTGGCCGTCATCGAGCAGGACCCCCAGGCCGTGACCCTCCTGCTCGCGCGGCGCAACGGCGAGACCGATCCCCGCCGCGTCCGCTGGGCTTGGGCCGGCACCGGCGGCGACCCGCTGACCCGGCAGGTCAACGACAACGACCCCCTGATCGTCCTCGAGGACGTCGCCGACTTCCAGCTCCAATACGACCACCAGCTCGTGACCTGGACCTACGAAGCCGCCCCGCAGCTCGGCCCCGAGCAGGTCATCGCACGCGAGATCGGCGTCTCCGAACACGACACCTGGCGCATCGAGACCGACCGCTGGATGGGCCAGTACATCCTGCCCGAGCTCGATGACGACGTGCTCGCCTGGCGGCCCACCGAGATCGCCGTCGTCCTGCGCCGCAGCAACCTCCTGGGCAACGCCAGCACGCTGTTTCAACTTCGTTCCGCCACGCTCCATCGCCGCCCGACCGGCGCCGTCCTGACGCAGGGCGTCTTCCCCGGTGCGCTGCTGGACCTGCTCAGCTCCCTGTCCTGGCGCAACATCGCCTTCAACGACGATGCCGAGCTGCTACCCGGCCAGGCCGTCGTCGTCACCGCCGTCCACCCCAACAACACCTCCAGCCACGCCGCGACCATCCAGTACAACGCCCCCTCGTCCAGCTCGCCCATCCGTGGCCTGGTCTGGACCACCGACGCCGGCTCGAGCTGGGGCTACAGCAACAACCACGAGCTGCGCCACTACCTCTATGGCCGGCCCCTGCTCCACGGCGGCACGCAAACGTCCAGCCGCCAGCACCTGCGACGCATCGCCATCCGCCTGGCGCCCGGCGGCACGTCGCTGCGCGCCCTGCACGGCTCCGCCGAGCTGCCCACGCGGCCGCCCGCGCTCGACGCCTTCTGGGAGCTCGACTTCACCCGCGACCCCACCACCGTCGACGTCAACGGCGACGGCCAGGGCGACTGGGTCGTCCACGGCGGCGGCAGCTTCGCCTCCGCCTCGCTCAGCAACGGGGTCTGGCACGTCGGCCAGCGCCTCGACGCTCAGCCCACCCACCGCTTCAACCGCCTCACCCAGATCCACCTGCGCATGCGCCAGCAGCAGGACAACCCCGGCCGCGCCCCCGTCATGCACCTCAACGCCGACTGGACCGACGGCCTCTGCGCGCCGCTGACCGCCCGCCTCATCCGCACCGGCAGCCGGCAACGCTTCATCCTCGACAACGACGGCCAGCGCATCATGCAGGTCGACCAACTGCCCCTGGGCTTTCGCGACATCCGACTGCTCATCGACCCGACTCACCAGACCGTCCGCGTCATCATCGACGGCCAGCATCGCGGCACCGTCGGCTACCAGCGCGTCAGCACCGCCGGCTACAGCCAGGGCGCTTACCTGACCGCGCTTGAGCACCACCAGCACTCCCACTTCTCCTTCGTCCGCATCCGCGTCGGAGGTGCGCCATGATCGCCAGCCCCCACCATGCCGGCCCCCACCATGCCGGCATCACCCTCATCGAGACGATCATCTCGGTGCTTATCGTCGCCGGGCTCTTCGTCGCGGCGGTAAGCACCCTCGGCGCCGCGCGCTCCGCCGAGTCGCGCACCGCCGAGCGCCTCCACGCCCAGGCCCTGGCCGAGGACCTCATCAGCGAGATCCTCGCCCAGCCCTACGACCACCCCACCGCGCCGGCGCTCGCCGTGGCCGACGCCTCCGGCGACACCGACCGCCTCGGCTACCAGAGCCTCAACGACTACCACCGCTGGTTCAGTTCACCGCCGCGGACGCCCGACGGCACGCCGCTGACCGGCTACGACGGCTTCAGCCGCGAGGTCGAGATCACCCGCGCCGACCCGACCACGCTCGCGTCCACCACCACCGACACGGGCGTCAAGCGCATCACCGTGCGCGTGCGGCGCGGCGACCTGCTGCTGGCCGAGCGCGTGGCCCTGCGCACCGCCGCATGGGCCGAGCCGCAGCTCTCCGGCGAGTCCTGGCGCGAGTAGCCGACATGGATCAACGCATCACGAACCATCCGCGCGCGACAGCCCCGGGTGCCACTGACAAGCGCAGTCCCCGGAGCTTGTCAGTGACGGCCGCTTCGTCCCCGCACCGCCGATGTCGCGGCAGCGTGTACATCGCCGTGCTCGGGGCCTCGATGCTCGTGACGCTCATCGGCGTCTCGGCCGTCATGGCCGTGCGCGTCCAGGGCCGCGAGGCCGAGGCCGCCCGCAGCGCCGCCGCCGCCCGCGATCACGCCCGCTCCGCCATCGAGCTCGCCCTGCTCGAAACCCGCACCAACCCCGACTGGGCCAACGACGGCGACTGGCGACCGGCCCGATCCATCGGCCGCGGCTGGCTCACCTACCGCTTCGAGCCCGACGGCGCCGGCCTCGATGACGACGACGCCACCGTCTGGATCGTCGGCGTCGGCGCCGAGGACGACGCCCTGCGCGTCACGCGCGTCGCCGCCCGACGACGCGCCAACCTCCCCGACGCCAACTGGGTCGCCAACAGCGACATGAGTCGCGGCAGCCTCGGCTGGGAACTGTTCTACCCCGACGACGAGCTCGAATACACCACCCAGTCCCAGACCGCCGGCCAGGGCTCGCTCATGATGCGACACCTCGGCGGCAACTTCGTCGGACTCACCCAGGACCTCGAGACCATCCCCGCCGCCGGCGAAACCTTCGACGTCGCCGCCGACGTCCGACTCCGCGACAGCGAAACCACCCTCGTCCGCTTCGGCCTGCTGCTGACCTACCCCGACAACTCCCAGCAGCTCGTCATCGCCGCCTTCAACGCCGACGACTCCTGGCGACGCCTCCAGACCGCCGTCACGCCCCTTTACACCACCGACCCCATCCGCGCCAGCGTCATCGTCCTCGTCATCGACGACATCTCCGCCGTCCTCGTCGACAACGTCCACTTCCAGCCACGCCGCGACCGCCACCAGCTCGTGCCCGTCCCCGCCACCTGGCGACAGGACACCTTCTGACCGAGGCCCGGCCCCGCCACGGGGTGCCAAGGGCGGCTTGTCCGCCAGTGCCCGGCTCGCCTTCACCCCGTCGCGGTTCGACCGCGGATTCTGGTATCTTCGCCCGCCATGTCCGCTCCCGCGCAGCTCTCTCGCCGCATCGGCGTCTTCGCCGCCGTCATGCTCGGCCTCGGCTCGATCATGGGCACCGGCGTGTTCGTCAGCCTCGGCCTCGGCGCCGGCATCGCCGGGCCCGCCGTCCTCCTTGCCATCGCACTGGCCGGCGTCCTGGCCACGTGCAACGGCCTGTCCAGCGCCCAGCTCGCCGCGGCCCACCCCGTCGCCGGCGGCACCTACGAGTACGGCTACACCTACCTCACGCCCACCCTCGGCTTCACCGCCGGGTGGATGTTCCTCGCCGCCAAAAGCGCCTCCGCCGCCACCGCCGCACTCGGCTTCGCCGGCTACCTGCTCAACACGCTCGGCCTCAGTGCCGCCACTTACCTCGTCCCCGTCGCCCTGGCCGTTGTCCTCATCCTCACCGCCCTCGTGCTCACCGGAATCAAACGCACCAGCACCGTCAACATCGTCGTCGTCGCCATCACCCTCCTCGCCCTGGCCGCCTTCGTCATCGCCGGCCTGACGCTCGGCGACCTGACCTTCCAACGCCCGGCCAACAGCAATGCCGACGCCGCCGGCAACGAATGGAACATCGGCATCCCCGCCCTGCTCCACGCCACCGCGCTCATGTTCGTCGCCTATACCGGCTACGGCCGCATCGCCACCATGGGCGAGGAGATCCGCGAGCCCCGCCGCAACATCCCCGCCGCCATCATCATCACCCTCGCCGTCTCGGCCGTCGTCTACATCGCCGTCGCCGCCGTCGCCCTCGCCGCCGTCGGCGCCGCCGCCTTCTTCGACGCCACCGAGCGGCAGGCCGCCCCGCTCGAGGTCATCGCCCGCACCTTCGGCCAGGGCCACGCCACCACGCTCGTCGTCGCCCTCGTCAGCCTCGGCGCGCTGACCGCCATGCTCGGCGTCCTGCTCAACCTCATCCTCGGCCTGTCGCGCGTCGCCCTGGCCATGGGCCGACGCGGCGACCTGCCCCGCTCCGTCGGCAGCCTCAGCCCGCACGGCAACCCCGTCGCCGCCATCCTCCTCGTCGCCATCATCATCGCCACCCTCGCCAGCCTCGGCTCCGTCAAGGCCGCCTGGAGCTTCTCCGCCTTCACCGTCCTCATCTACTACGGCCTGACCAACCTCGCCGCCCTGCGACTGCCCCGCGAAAACCGCCTCTACCCCCGGGCCTTCGCCTGGCTCGGCCTCGCCGGCTGCGCCAGCCTCGCCTTCTTCGTCGAGCCCATCTACTGGATCGCCGGCCTGGCGTTGATCGCCGTGGGCCTGGCGTGGCATTTCATCGCGCGGCGAATGCGGGGATAGGCGGCGCCCGCCGCTGTAGGGTGGGTAGAGCGAAGCGATGGCCGCGGCACCGGCGAACGCCGGTAAACCCACCGATGAGTCGTGCGCCCACGGCACGCGTGGTGGGTGCGGTTTTCGATCATCGGGGTGCCACTGACAAGCGGAGTCCGCGGAGCTTGTCAGTGCCGATCGGCGTGGCGGACCCGGCACACCATCCGACACTGACAAGGCCGAAGACAGCCTTGTCAGTGGCACCCGCTACCCTTTTTGAGGTGCACCCATTCACGCTCCAAAGGTCGTGAGTGCCGTCGATCGGATCGCCCATGCCACATGCGACGCCCAGGCACTGGCGGACAAGCCGCCAGTGGCACCCAGGACACCGCCCTCGCCCCAGACCGTCAATCCAGATACCACCGCAGTCCGATCCCACCGGTCAGGCGCAGGCTCGTGCTCGGCGCGACGTCAACAATCGGGCCCACCTCCGCGAACGCCTCCAACGGCACCTCCTCGAAGTGGTACGCCAACCCCACCGGCACGCGCACCCCCAGCCGATCGCCACGCCCGCTGCGATACTTGTAACGCCCGCCGATGCCCGCGTACACCGGCAGCGCGCCACGCTCGACCGGGATCAGGTCAAAGTCGTGGTAAAGCCAGCTCCCGTGAATGTGAAACGACGTCCTGCCCTCGAACGACCAGCCCGTGGCGAAATCAATCGCCGAGTGCTCGTCGAACCAGCTCTTGATCGTCAGGCCGGTCGGCTCACCCAGAATCACCCCAACGCCGAAACCCTCGTCCTGCGCCTGCGCGGTAGTGCCGGCCAGCATCAAAACCAACATCATCGCGATCGTTCGCTTCATCTTCGCAGCTCCTTCGTGCCTCATGGAATCGACGGAAAGGTACCTTCCCCCGGCGTCATACGTTCAAGAGTCGACGACCCGCTGACGCCCGACCGGCCCGTGCGGCCATCCCTTATACCAACTCGCCCGCCTCCGGGTTCGCCGCCGTGCGCCGGCGACGACGCCGGCTCGGGGGCCAGAAAAATGGACACGAACGGCAGCGCCGTCCGTGTCCATTCCTGTTTCTTCGTGCTCTTTCGTGGCGATCGCCCCGGCTCAGCTCGCCTGCCACCCCTCCTTGAACGACGCCACCGCCTTCTTGAACTCGTCCTCCAGCTCGCCCTTGAACGAGCCCGCCTGCTCCAGCCGATCACGCAGCGCCTTCGCCGGGCCCTGGAAGTGCTTGACCAGCGCCTCGGCGAACGGCCGCACCTGGTCGTTCTCCAGATCGTCCAGGTAACCCCGCGTGCCCGCGAAAATCTGGATCACCTGGTCGATCACCTCCATCGGCTCATACTGCGGCTGCTTGAGCAGCTCCACCATGCGCTGGCCGCGATCAAGCTGACGCTGCGTGGCCTTGTCCAGCTCCGTGCCGATCTGGGAGAAGGCTTCGAGCTCGCGAAACGCCGCCAGGTCCAGACGCAGCGACCCCGCCACCTCCTTCATCGCCTTGATCTGCGCGCTGCCGCCGACGCGCGACACCGAAATGCCCACGTTGATCGCCGGCCGCACGCCCGCGAAGAACAGGTCCGGCTCAAGGTAGATCTGCCCGTCGGTGATGGAAATCACGTTGGTCGGAATGTACGAGGAAACGTCGCCTTCCTGCGTCTCGATGATCGGCAGCGCGGTCAGGCTCCCGCCGCCATGCTCGTCGCTGAGCTTGGTCGCACGCTCCAGCAGCCGCGAGTGCAGGTAGAACACGTCGCCCGGGTACGCCTCGCGCCCCGGAGGCCGACGCAGCAGCAGCGAAAGCTGGCGATACGCCGTCGCCTGTTTGGACAGGTCGTCGTAGATGCACAGCACATGCTTGCCCTGCCACATGAAGTACTCGCCCATCGCGCACCCGGCATACGGCGCGATGTACTGCATCGGCGCCGGGTCCGACGCGCTGGCGCTGACCACGATCGTGTAGTCCATCGCCCCGTGCTTGGTGAGCTGCTCGACCACGCCCGCGACCGTCGACTCCTTCTGCCCCACCGCCACGTAGATGCAGTACACCGGCTCGTCGGTCTGGTGCGTCCGCTTCTGATTCAGGATCGTGTCGATCGCCACCGCCGTCTTGCCCGTCTTGCGGTCGCCGATGATCAGCTCGCGCTGCCCACGCCCGATCGGGATCATCGAGTCGATCGCCTTGACACCCGTCTGCAGCGGCTGGCTCACCGGCTGGCGATCCGCGATGCCCGGGGCGATGATGTCCACCTTCTGGCTCTGGCTCGTGCCCAGCGGCCCCTTGCCGTCGATCGGCTGGCCCAGGCCGTTGACCACCCGCCCCAGCAGGCCCTCGCCCACCGGCACACTCAGCAGCTCGCCGGTCGAGCGCACCGTCGCGCCTTCCTTGACCTTCAGGTAGTCGCCGAAGATCACCGCGCCGATGACGTCCTGCTCCAGGTTCATCGCCTGCCCGCGCACGCTCTGCCCGTCGCCGATGTCGAACTCGAGCATCTCCGCGGCCATCGCCTCGCTCAGCCCGTGGATGCGGGCGATGCCGTCGCCCACCTCCACCACCGTGCCGACCTGCGACACCTCCAGCTCCGTCGAGAAACGCTCGATCTCCTGCCTGATCACACTCGTGATTTCATCCGTCTTGATCTTCATGGCTGCTCCGGGCTAAGCCTGTTATCTGCTCATCATCCTGTAGGGTGGGCAGAGCGAAGCGAAACCCACCATCACTCTGCCTTCGTGCCTTGCCCCTACTCCATCTCCCGCGCCCGCTCGCGCCCGACCCGCCCCATCCGCTGCCGCAGCAGCTTGAGCTGATTCGCCACCGACCCGTCGATGAGCTTGTCGCCGACGCGGATCTTCAGCCCGCCGATCAGCTCCTCGTCCACGTACTGGTGCAGCACCACCTCGCGCCCGAGCACCTCCCCGATGCGCTCGGCCACCTCCTTGGCCGCCGCCTCGTCCAGCCGCTGGGCCACGAACACGTCCACCTCCACGAGCTGGCGATGCTCGGCCATCAGGTCCGCGAACGCCTGCACGATCCCCGCCAGCGACGCCAGCCGATCCTTGCGCGTCACCACCTGCAGGAACCGATACATCGTCGGGCTGACCCGCCCCTCGAACAGCCGCCCGATCAGCCCCGCCCGCTCCTGCGCCGCGATCGCCGGCGATCTGATCAGCCGACGCAGGTCCGGCTGCTCGGCCAGCAGCTCGCCCAGCTCGTCCACCTCGTCCGCCAGCGCCTCGAGCTCGCCGTTGTCACGGCCAAGCTCGAACAACGCCTGGGCGTACGCCCGGTCCACCGCGTCCGTCTGTATCCGTGACTGGCTCAACACGTCACTCCATCAAGGCAAAGCCGCTCGCGGCTTCGCGAAACCGCCCATCCGCCTCACACACCCTGCGCCTGCGCCTCGGCGAACGCGCTGAGCGATCGCTCCACCAGCTCGCGCTGATCCTCCGGCCTGATCTCACGCTGCAAAATCTGACCCGCCACGTGCGTCGCCAAAGCGGCCGTCTGCTCGTAAATCTCCGCCAACGCCTGCTCCCGCGCCGAGCGGATCTCCGCGGTCGCCCGCTGACGCATCTGCGAAATCTCCGCCTGCGCCTGCTCCTTGATCCTGGCCGCGGCCCGCTCGGCCTCGATGCGGCTGTCGTCGATCAGCTTCTGCGCCTCGCGACGCGCCTCGGCGAGCTGCTGGCGATACTGCACCAGCGTCTGCTCCGCATCGTCACGCGCCTTCTCCGCCTCCGCCAGGTCCGCGCGAATCTTCTGCTCGCGGTCCTGCAAGCCCTTCAGGATCACCGGCCAGACCCAGCGCACCAGCACCGCCAGCAGCAGCAGGAACAGCGCCATGGTCAAGATGTATTCGCCAGGCTCCCAGTTCAGCAGCCCCCCGTCCTGCGCCATCGCCGGCGTGGCCAGCACCAGCGGCGTCGCCAGCAGCGGAATCCCGATTCGCCAGGTCTTTCTCATCACGTCGAACCTCGTCGTTGGTAGCGTTGCCGGAAAGCGGGGCGAAGCCGGTGAGCCTCGCCTCGCATGACTTCTCGTCGTCCATTTAGCCGGCCGCCAGGCCCAGCACCAGCAGGAACACCATGCCGATCACCGCCGCACCTTCGATCAGCGCCGCGGAGATGATCATGTTCGTTCCGATCGGGCCCACGGCCTCGGGCTGACGCGCGATCGACTCCACCGCGTGCCCGCCGATGTTGCCGATGCCACGCCCCGTGCCCATCAGCACCAGCCCGATCCCCAGGCCGGCGCCCAGGATCGCCAGACCCTGGTCGCCGATCGCCGACCAGACCTCCGCCTCCTGTGCAAGCAGAACCATCAGAAATCCCATCGTAGCCTCCAATCAATGCGAACCGCCGACGATCAAAAAAGTGCCACTGGGCGTCGGCAAACCCGGGCGAAATCGGTCACGCTCACCCGGCTTCGCGGGCCACCGGCTGCACGCCGTGGGCCGGGGCCGGCTCGGGGTGAGCCTCGTGTTCGTGATGCTCCTCGTGTTCGCCATGTGCCGCGCCCGCAGCGATGAACAGCGTGGTCAGGAACGTGAAGATGAACGCCTGCAGGCCCGCGATGAACAGCTCCAGCAGCGAGATCGCCAACGCCCCGACCAGCGACGCCACCCCCACCAGGTAGCTGCCGAAGAAGAACGTCAAACCGATCAGCACCGCGATGACCATGTGCCCGCCCGTCATCACGCCAAAGAGTCGCAACGCCAGCACCGACGCCTTGATGAACAGCCCCAGCACCTCCAGGAACACCAGCAGCGCCGCCACCGGCACCATCGGCAACGGCTTGAACGGCACCGGCGCAAAGTGCTCGAAGTAGTGGATGCCCTGCTCCTTGATGCCGATGCCGATGATCGCCACCAGCGAGATGCTCGCCAGCGCGCTGGTCACCGCAAGGTTTGTCGTGGCCGTGCCCCACCAGTGAGCGTACCAGCCCGGGTAGTCCGCCCCCGCCGTGTACGCCAGCCAGCCCGCGATCGACCCGATCGGCACCGCCCCCAGCAGGTTGCAGAACAGGATGAAAAAGAACACCGTCCAGATGTAGCCGATGTACCGGTCCGTCAGGTGGCCGAGCTGCGGCCGCACCACATGCTCGCGGATGAACACGCAGATCGCCTCGAAAAACTGGGCGAACCGCCCCCGCGTCACGAAATCCTCCTGCGCCCCGATGCGTCCGGTCCGCACCCGGCTGGCCGTGAACCGGAACACCAGAAACACCAGCACCGCCGAGACCAGCACCATGAACATGTGGTTCGTGAAGCGCACCGGCCCCACGCTGAACAACTCGTAGGGCACCACGTGCCCGAAGACGTTCTCCGTCAGCTCCGCGGCGCTCGCCAGCGTCAGACTCGGCTCAAACAGCATCGGCACGGTGCACTCCCGTCAGTTCGTCATCACCCCCCGCCGTCTGCCCTTTTCCCGGCGTCGCCTGCTGCATGTAGCGCGTCGTCAGCCGCACCTCGATCACCAGCGCCACCATGTACCACGCCAGCGCCCACAGCGCCACCGTCAGCAGCCCGGCCTCGAGCACCAGCAGCAGCACCAGCACCCCGGCGCACGTCGCGACCAGCCGCAGCCCCGTCCCCGCCATCGCCAGCATCGGCAGCAGGTGGATCGCCTTGCCCCGCGCCCGCGCCAGCGGCAGCAGCGCCACCACCCCCGCCGCCAACGCCACCCCCGCACCGCCCACGGCCGGAAGAATATGCCCCGTCCACCCGGCCACCCACAACCCGGCAGCGACCACCGCCGCACCACCGAGCAGCACCGCCGCCAGCGTCGCGACGCTGGTCAGCAGCGGAAAGGCCGGGCTCGTCGGTGTCTCGTCAGGGCTCATCACGCTCGTCTTTGCCATCCGTCCCGCCACGCTCCCCGCCACGCTCCTTCTCGCGGCCACCTCGCCGCCGGCGGTCACCGGCCTGCATGCCGATCGCTGCCTTGATGAACAGGTACATCCCCCCCACCGCCCCGATCATCACGCCCACCACCAACAGCCACGGGCCCGTGCCCATGACATAATCCAGCCACAGCCCGAGCAGCCCCAGCACCACCACCGCCCCGGCCAACTCCAGCCCCATGTGGGCGTACTGCCACGGGTTGGGCTGCTCATCGCCGGCCATCGGCCCATGCTCCAGCACCAGCCCGCTCCGCCACCGGCCCGCCTCCCGCCCCGGCGCAAGCCGGTAGACTAGGGCCACGCCCCCACCCTGTCAAACCCCCGCCAACCATCCCGCCACCGCCTCAACGACACACAAACCATTGATAATCATCTATTTACCGCCCAGCATCCCCAGGCCCCGGTCACCTTGCGCCCAAATCCGAAATCCGAAATTCGAAATCCGAAATCCACCCCTACTCCAGCGCCGCCGCCCCGCTGATGATCTCGCTCAGCTCCGTCGTGATCGCCGCCTGACGCGCCCGGTTGAAGCTCTGCTGCAGCGACTTCTTCATCTTCCCCGCCGCGTCCGTCGCCGCCTTCATCGCCACCATCCGCGACAACTGCTCGCTGACAACCGACTCGTTGAAGCACTGGAACAGCCGCGTCTTGATCGTCACCGGCAGCAGGTCCGCCAGCAGCTCCTCCGGACCCGGCGTAAAGTCATACTCAACCGCCCCCCCGCCACCACCAGCCCCGCCACCGCCAAGCCCGGCGCCGTCAACGCCGCCCTGGTCCGGCTCCGCCTCGCTCGTCGGGTCCTCCGCCGGCAGCAGCCGCATCACCCGCGCGGTCTGCCGGCTCATCGACTCGAACTCCGTGAACGCCACGTGCACCCCGTCATACATCCCCGCCTCGAAATCGGCCATGTACTGCGACGCCAGCACCTCGACGTCCTCGTAGCGCGGCGTGTCGCCGATGTGCTCGTGGAACCGCGACAGCTCCACCCGGTTGAAGCGCATGAAGTTCACCGCCTTCTTGCCCACCGCCTCCACGTCCACCTCCGCCGCCTCCTGCTCGCGGATGAAGCGCATCGCCTGCCGCAGCACGTTCGCGTTGTACGCCCCGCACAGCCCGCGGTTGGACGTGATCACCAGCAGCAGCCGCCGACCCACCGGCTCGGCCGGCGCCGACAGCAGCGGATGCTCCCTCCCGCCCGCCGCCGCGCTGCTCGAAAGCTCGCCCACGAGCTGGGCGATCCGCCGCGTGTACGCCTGCGCCGACGTCGCACGCTTCTGCATCGCCTGGAAACGGGCCGTGGCGATCATCTGCATCGTCTTGGTGATGCGCTGGATGTTGCCGACAGCCTTGATCCGGCCCTTGATTTCACGTGTCTGAGCAGGCATAGACCCGACATGATAACGCCTGCCTCCCCCACGGCAACGCCGCCTCCCACCCGCCAAGCGGCCGCCGCGCGGTCAACGCCCGTCCTGAGCGAGTCCGCGAGCCAAGGGCGGGATTTCCGGAGAACTATCGTATAAGTGCAATACCCTTCTTCGAGCGTTCCCCGAGATCCC
>SLDI01000589.1:0-3845 GCA_007125385.1 Phycisphaeraceae bacterium
AGGCCGTGGGGGCGGGCAGCGGGCGTGCGAGGCGGGTGGCGACGGCGTGGCCCGGGGTGGATGCGGCCCTTGGCGGCGGGCTGCTGACCTCGGCGGTGCATGAGTGGGTCGGCGAGCCGGCCGCGGCAGCCGCCGGTGGCCCGCGCGAGCCCGCCTGGGCTCCACGGGCGCCGCTGATCCACCTCGTGCGCCAGGCGATGGCGGGCCAGGCTCATGGTGGCTGGGGCGTGTGGGTCGGCCGGGGGTGCTTGCCCTATCCGCACGGGCTGGCGGGCGGCGCGGATCACGTGCTGGCCCGCTCGCTCTGGGTCGATCCGCCGGGGGATGAGGCCGGCCGGCTGTGGGCGATCGACTTGGCGGCGCGGTGCGAGGCCGTGGCGGTGGTGGTCGCCGATGGGGCCGGGCTCGACATGCCCGCGACGCGCCGGCTGCAACTGGCGGCCGAGGCGGGCGGGACGCTGGTGCTGCTAACCCGGCCTTGGACGCAGCGCAAGACGCTGTCCGCGGCGACGACGCGCTGGCGCGTGCGATCAGCCGTCAGTGACAGCCCCTGGCCGCGATGGGAGATCGAGCTGTTGCGATGCAAGGGATCGCAGCGCGGCACCGGCACGGAAAGCCGCAACACATGGCTGTTGGAAGGACAACAAAGCCATGGGCAGGGTTTTGTCGTTGTACCTGCCGAGCCTGGCGATCGATCGGCTCCAGCGCAAGTCGAAGCGGCGGCAGCGCGGCAGCGACGCGCGTGAGCATCCGCCGGCCGTGCTGCTGGTGGCCAACGAGCGCGGCCAGCAGGTGGTGGTGCAAGCGTGCCGGGCGTCGCAGCGGTGCGGCGTGCAGGTCGGCATGAGCCTGGCGCATGCCCGGGCGCTGCTGGGGCATGAGGTGGTGGTTCAGCCGCACGAGCCGGCCAGGGACGCGGCCGCGCTGGACGCGCTGGCGCGTTGGGCGATTCGCTTCACGCCGGTGGTGCAGGCCGACGCGCCGGATGGGCTGCTGCTTCAGATCGCCGGCTGCGAGCACCTGCATGGCGGCACGCGTCAACTGCTGCGCCACGTCATCGAGCAGACCCGCCAGCTTGGCGTGCGGGGGCGCGCCGGCGTCGGGCCGACGGTCGGCTGCGCGTGGGCGCTGGCGCGTTTCGGATACGATGGCCAGATCGTTGACGCCCTGGAGGACGTGCCCGATGCGCTGGCGCCGCTGCCGGTGCGGGCGCTGCGCATCGAGCGGGAGATTGAGGCGTCCCTGCATGCGGTGGCGGTGGAGACGGTGGGCCAGTTGATGCGGCTGCCACGCGGCTCGCTGGCGGAGCGGTTCGGCCAAGGCCTCCTGCTGCGGCTGGATCAGGCGACGGGCGCGGCGTTCGAGTCGCTCGAGCCCATTCGCCCCAGCGAGCCGGTGCGGGTGCAGCGGCTCTTCGACGGGCCTGTCAAGCAACTGGAGGCGATCCTGCAATCGGCGCGGGAACTGGTCGAAGCGCTCTGCCGCGAGCTGGCCACGCGCGAGGCGGGCGCCCGGCAACTGCGGCTGGACCTTGAGCGCATCGATGCGCACGACCTGAGCGAGGCCGTCACGCTCAGCCGCCCGTCACGCGATGCCCGGCACCTGTGGGCCCTGCTTCGCCCGACGATCGAGCGCATCCACCTGGGCCACGGCATCGAGCGGGTCACCCTCCACGCCAGCTCCCTCGGCCGAATCGCGCATCAGCAAGAGCGTCAGGAGACATGGCCAGGCGAGGCGTCCGGCAAGCAGATGGATCGCTGCATCGGCGAGCTGGTCGATCGTCTGGCGGGCCGATTCGGGGTCGATCGTGTCTGCGTGATTCAGCCGCGGGCGACGTACGTGCCCGAGCGTGCATTTGTCCATCAGCCGGCGCATCAAGCGGGCGCGCCCCCGCCTGAACCCGGCCCGGTCATCGACGCCGACCGGCCCACGCTGCTGCATCGTCGACCGGAGCCGGTGCAGGTCATGCTGCTGGCGCCCGACGGGCCGGTGCTGGCGATGCGGCGCGGCCGAGAGCGCGTGCGCATCATCACCACGCTCGGCCCGGAGCGCATCACGCCGCGCTGGTGGCTGAGCGGTGATGCCAATCGCACGTCCGCACCGCGCGACTACTTCAAGCTCCAGGACGAGCACGGCCAATGGTGGTGGCTGTACCGCCAGGCGGATACGGCCCGCTGGTTCGTGCATGGAAGGTGGTGCTGAGCGTGCCCGAGCAGCCCCCGCCCAAGTCGCGCCCATCTCTGCGTGGCCATCACCGCTCGGCCAGCGCGATCGCTTACGCCGAGCTGGCGGCGACCAGCAACTTCACCTTCCTGCACGGCGGCAGCCATCCCGAAGAGCTGGTCGAGCGGGCGGCGCACCTTGGCCATCGGGCGATGGCCATCACCGACACCAATACCCTCGCGGGCGTCGTGCGCGCCCATGTCGCCGCCAAGGAAGCGCGCATCCAACTGGTCATCAGCAGCCGATTGCAACTGGCCATCGATGAGTCGGCACATGTTGAGTTGCTCGTTTATCCCACCGACCTGGCCAGCTATGGCCGGCTGTGTCGCCTGCTCACCCTTGGCAAACGCCGCGCAAGCAAGGGCGCGTGTCACCTGACGCTCCACGATCTGCTCGAGCACCATGAGGGGCTGCTGGCTGTGCTCGTCCCGCCACGGACGATCAACGAGCGGACGCTTGAGGTCGCGCATGGGCTCAAGCAGGCGTTCGACGATGGCCGCTTCTCGATCGCCGCCTCGGTCGGTTACCACCAGCACGACGGTGACCGCCTGCGGCAGATCGCCTCGCTGTGCGATCACCTCGACGCGCCCATGCTCGCGACCAACGACGTGCTTTATCACGCGCCGGGCCGGCAACCGCTTCAGGACGTGCTGGCCTGCATCCGCGAGGGTTGCACTATTGAGCAGGCGGGCTTTCGCCTTCAGTCCAACGCCGAGCGCCACCTCAAGCCGCCCGACGAGATGGCCCGGCTGTTCGCCGATCATCCGCGCGCCATCCGCCGGAGCGTGGAGATCGCCGATCGCTGCATGGGTTTTTCGCTGGATCAACTCAAATACGAGTACCCGCACGAGACCGTCCCGGCCGGTGCTACGCCGATGCAGCATCTGAGCGAGCTGACCTGGGCCGGCGCCGCCTGGCGTTATCCCCGCGGTGTGCAGGCCAAAGTCAGGCGGCAGATCGAGCACGAGCTGAAGCTGATCGAGGAGCTGAACTACCCGCACTACTTTCTGACCGTCCACGACATCATCGCGTTTGCCCGGCAGCGCGGCATCCTCTGCCAGGGACGCGGGGCCGCGGCCAACTCGGCCGTCTGCTACTGCCTGGGCATCACGGCCGTCGATCCCGAGCGGATCGAGATGCTGTTCGAGCGCTTTGTCAGCCGCGAACGCAATGAGCCGCCGGACATCGACGTGGACTTCGAGCACGAGCGGCGCGAGGAGGTGATCCAATACCTGTACCGCAAGTACGGCCGCGACCGTGCCGCCCTGGCCGCTGAGGTCATCACCTACCGCACGCGCTCGGCCGTGCGCGAGGTGGGCAAGGCGCTGGGGCTGTCGTTGGATGCGGTGGACCGCCTGGCCAGGCACCTCGACGGCTGGGGACGTGAGGCGCTGAAGCCCGAGCATCTCAAGCCGCTGGGCTTCTCGCCCGACGACCCCACCATCCAGCGCCTCATCCAGCTCACCGGCGAGCTGCGCGGCTTCCCGCGCCACCTCTCCCAGCACGTCGGCGGGTTCGTGCTCACCGACAAACCGCTCTGCGAGCTGGTCCCCATCGAAAACGCCGCGATGCAGGACCGCACCGTCATCGAGTGGGACAAGGACGACATTGACGCCCTGGGC
>SLDI01000480.1:0-3840 GCA_007125385.1 Phycisphaeraceae bacterium
ACCCGATCCGCCGGCAACACCACCGGCTGCGGCAGCGCCTGACCCGCGATCTCCAGCTCAACCGACAACCCCGCGTCCACCTCCACATCCACAAACCCGCGATGCGTGCCCACCGCCTCCAGCGGAAGATGCGTGAACGATCCGCTGCGCAGCCTCATTGTCCCCGCCTCATACTCGAAGCGCCCTACTTCCCGGCCCGGCGTCCACGACCGGGGCAACTGCACCGCCTCGCCCTCGACGCGGATCTGCTCGACATGCACCGTCGCCGACCACGCCGTCGCCGGCCCGAGGCGCAGCCAGCTCCGATCATGCTCCACACCGGCCGCCGGCATGCGCCCATGCTGCACGCGCTGCCGCACCGTCAGCCGCAGCCGTGTCGCCTGTTGCACATAGCGCTCGAGCTGAGCGTCGCTGAGCTGACCCACCACAAATGCCTGCTCCACCACCGCGCCCCATGCCTCGTCCCACGGCCGAGCCGCATCGCCCTGCACATCGAGCGCGTAATCCACCAGCCGCGTCGCCAAGTCATCACTCAACTGCCCGCCACCCAGCCGGCGCGTCAGATCATCGCGTGCCAGCTCATCCTCGACCACCCACACCAGCGCCGCGCTCGGCGTCCACCCATACACCGTCGCCTTCGAGGCCCCATGCCACATTGCCGCCCCGCCTGCCGCGATCATCAGCGCCAGCACACCCGACACCATCGCCCACCACCGCCGCCGGCGCTGCCCCATCACCCGCGCCCGCGCAACCGGCTGTCCGTCGCGCCGCAGCACCTGGCCACACTCCGGGCAACTCGCCGCGTCATCGCCTGAGCCGAACAGGTCGAAGCCGCACTTGCGACAATGAGGATGCGACCCCACCCGGCGGCCGCGCCACCCCCAGACCAACAGCCCTGCCCCCATCGCCGCCACCAGCGCCAGCATCATCACCCCGGTTGTTCCCATGCCCCGCAGTGTACGCCCGTCGCCGGCCCCGCGCCCCACCGGCTGACCCAACGGGCGCTCACGATGCGTCCTCATGCCTGCCGCGCGTGACCGGCGTGACCGCCCATCGTGACCGCCTGCCGCTCGCGGCCCACACAGCCCGCTAAAGGTACGTCGCGTAATCGTCCGCGCAGCGACGCACGCTACGCTTGCCTGCGATCGCCGTTCCACGTCCAGCCTGCCGTCTGCACTGACGTAAGCGGCTTTCGATGCCTGCTTTAGGTCGCCGCCCCACCCCGGCCGCGGCATCGCATCAGGCCGTCGGGGTTTGCAACGGATTTCCCAAAGCGGGGCCTGAACTGGCGACTTTGGCGACTTGTTTCGGCACGCATCCAGAGCATCGTGCGGTCGTCACCCCGCCCGTTCAGCCACGCCGGTGCCGCGCATGGCCGCGACACGAGGGCGACGATCGCGCCGCGTATCGCTTGGCGGGCGCACGGCCGATGAGCGTGACCGCTCAACGTGACCGGTCCGCGATCGCCAGGTTGTCCGCGACCGCCCCGTCCCCCTTCCGCCGTTATGGGGACACGGCAGGCGCCCCCTTTGCCCAGCAGGAAACGCCTGGGTTGGGCGCTGGCATCGTGTTCGGGAACGTGCGGTCACGCCCGGAGCGTGCGCGGCCACGCGGCCGGCAAACTGCCCCCGTACTGACCGGTGTCGCCGCCGGCGACCTCCAGCCACGCGAGCCCCGCTGCCCGCGCTCCGCCGGCCGCCACATCGAACGCGGGCCACACCCCGGCCCCTGCCCCCGCTACGGAACGACGATCGCCGACCACGGATGACACTCCCGTGGGATTGACATGGCCCCCCAGTCCATGCGACCGATCAACCCACGGCCCAACCGACCATCGTGAGGAGGTTTGCACAGACGTGTTCATCGTTGAACGTTCTGGTAGCATAACGCGATCGTGTCAAGGTCCGGGAGCCTGAAACATGTCCGAATTGCCATTCGCCACGCTGTCGCTCGATGAGATGGTCGAGAGCGTCGCAACCAACCTCCGCCGACGATCGGACCAACCCGGCGCCGCCTACACCCTCCTGCTTGGCGGGGGGATGAGTGCTCCCTTGGTTCCCACAGCCACACAGATGGTTCGTCGCGAAATTCCCCGGTGGCTGCGCGAAAAGGAACAGAACCCACAACCCACTGAGCCGCCTTCGGAGGACAGCGCGAATGATGATGGCCTCGATGGTTATGCCAGGGACATGCGGGCGCAGGTAAAGCGTCAGACAGAAGCTCAATTCGACCTGTCAGATGACGGGCTTCCCGATGCCAAGGCAGACAATATCGGCAAGGCCTATCAGGCACTGATGCGAGGCAAAGCCTACGCGGGCTTGCACACACCCGCACTTCAGCGTGAGTACATCCGCGATGTGGTGCGGAAGATCGGCCGGCAGATGAACATGGGGCATGTCGCCCTCGCCTCGATTCTGCGAGAGCAGCACCGTGACGCAAACAAGGACAGCTTTGTTCGGCCTTTCTGCCGCACGATCTTCACCACCAACTTTGACACGCTCCTGCAGCGGGGACTGCAGTTGGTCAACCAACTCTACTTCATGACGGATCAGCCTGAGCAAGGCATCGCCCCGCCCGACGACGATGCCGACGATGCAATTCACCTCATTTACACCCACGGAAACGCCCACAGATACTTCCTGGCCAACACGTCGTCCGAACTCGGGCGGCTGGCGAAACAGAACACGCCGGCACTGACACGGTATTTCGAACGCCACGGCGTCATTGTCATTGGATATGGCGGTTGGCCAGACACCACCATGGAGGCGCTCAAGGCGTGCAGCCGGTTCGATGGCAATCTTTACTGGTGCGATATGCAGAGCGCGCAGAAGGCCGCGTCCGGCGGCCTTCGTGCGGAGGTGGTCGAATTGCTTCGCCACGACAGGAACAACCGATTCTACGTGCCCTTGTCTGAAGGCGGAGCGGATGACGCGCTTCTCAGGCTGCATAAAGGCCTCGGCCTTGGAACCTGGCCGTCAGTCCTTTTTGATCCGCTTGAGGGCCTTGTTGAGGAGCTCGAAGGCATCGCCCTGCCTGACAAGGCCGGTCGAGCAAGCCGGCGCTCGTCAGACCGCGATCATGAGCAACGGCTCACCGGCACATCGGTTGAGGATGCGGATCGACCACACGACACCCTCGGTCGAACCCTTGTCGCCCTCAAGGAAGCACGAAACCACTACTTCTCAGACACAATAGCATCGACGGAACAATCCGCGCGCACCGCAACGGCCGCGACCGTCGCAAACCTCATGAATCGGGCGCTGCGCACCGTCCTCGATAGGGAAATGCCCAGCGCGATCGAACTGTGGACGCGCGTAATCGACCTGCCCGATGCCCCGGCCGAGCAGAAGGCCAAGGCTCTGCTCAATCGTGGCACCACGTATGTGCGGCGAGGCGAAGAAGGCGACCGGCAGCGGGCGATCGCCGACTACTCGGCGGTGCTGGACCTGCCCGCCGCCCCGGCCGAGCAAAAGGCCAAGGCCCTGTTCAACCGCGCTGTCACCTATGGGCGACGAGGCGAAGAAGGCGACCGACAGCGGGAGATCGACGACTACTCGGCGGTGATCGAGATGCCCGACGCCCCGGCCGAGCAGAAGGCCATGGCCCTGGTCAACCGCGGTGTCACGTATGGGCAGCGCGGCGAAGAAGGCGACCGACAGCGGGAGATCGACGACTACTCGGCGGTGATCGAGATGCCCGACGCCCTGGCCGAGCAGAAGGCCAAGGCCCTGGTCGGCCGCGGCGTCACGTATGGGCAGCGCGGCGGAGAAGGCGACCGGCAGCGGGCGATCGACGACTACTCGGCGGTGATCGAGATGCCCGACGCCCCGGCCGAGCAGA
>SLDI01000261.1:0-3840 GCA_007125385.1 Phycisphaeraceae bacterium
CTGCGCGCCGGGCTCTGGGAGCCGGGGCTGCTGCTGGCGATCCCGCTGGTGGTGCTCTTTTTCAGCTACCTCTTCTGCGTGTGCGTGTTGCTGGGGCTCATCACACGCTCCACAATCGCCGCGCTGCTGCTGACGCTGCTGGTGTGGTTCGGCTTCTGGGCCGTGCACTCCGTCGAAAACACCATCCTGCAATTCCGCGTCCATGCCGAGCACGAGATCGCCCGGATCGAGGCCGGTATCGAGCACGGCCCACCGCGCGAGGTCGACGCGCGCCAGAGCGAGCTGGAGCAGGCACAGCGGGAACTGGACAACCTGGCCCTGGCCCACCGCATCGCCCTGGGCGTCGCCACCGTCGTGCCCAAGACCGGCGAGACGATCGACCTGCTCCGCCAGGCGCTTTACGAGACGACGACGTTCCAGGAGCAGGAAGACGAGCATCTTGATCGCTGGCAGCAGCAGCAGGCCGCCCTGGACGAGGCCATCCGCCAGCGATCGGCGTGGTGGGTCATCGGCTCGTCACTGGGCTTCGAGGCCGTGGTCCTGGTGCTGGCGGGGTGGCTGTTCCATCGGCGCGACTTCTGATCCTGACTGACCGCTTACGAGCAACACCAAAGGAGCCACCTCATGGAAGCACAGCGGCGCCCCGGCCGGGGCTTGACCATCACAGGCATCGTTCTGATCGTGATCGCCCTGGTGCTGGGCGGCATCAGCATCGGCGTCGTCGTCTGGGGCGTGGCGGGCGTGGACTTCGACGAGTTCCAGATCGCTCAAGCGGCCGTGCCCGGGACGATCGAGTTTCAGGCCGACGAGCCCGGCAACTACTTTATCGAAGTGCCGGGCGTCGCCGACCCTGCGGCGGCGCTGAGCTTTGAGCTGCGCGACCGCGACACCGACGAGACCCGGACCATGCAGCCGTGGGATTTCGGCGAGGGCTGGCAGGAGGGACTGGCCGGGGCCGACCTTCTCGGTTTCCACATCGACGAGCCGGGGCGATACGCGCTGGAGGTGACCAACGGCGAGGAGGGACGCTACGAGGCCGTGCTCGGCCACCTGCCCCCTGACGCCCTGATGGGCGTGGCCATCGCCAGCGTCGCCGGTTTCTGCGGGGGAGGCCTGACCGTCCTGCTGCTCATCATCGGCGTGATCGTCCTGATCATCGGCCTGGTCAAGCGGTAGCGGGCGAGGCTCCGCCGGCATTGCCCCGGGGCGGGCTCGTCAAGCCTGCTTCGGAGGATCCACGCCAGCGCTGACGATCAGGCCGGCCGATTGATCGGCCGCCGGAAACACCAATGGGAGGGTCACGATGGAGACCATTCCGGTCGCGTGCATCACCACCGAGGACGGGGACGACCTGCTCGTTTCCTTCGTGATCGCGACGGGCGCGTTCTGGGGCGTACGCAGCCTCACGCTCATGCGCGACGTGAAGTGGGAGCACGTGTTGTCACCGGACGAGCGCGGCGTCCACGTCAGCGACGACGGGGCTGACCTGGACGGCGCTGACGAGTATACGTCGATGCTCCAGGAGCTTCGCTGGGCCGGCGACCGCGTCCACCTTCGCTGCGTCACGGGCCGTGTCTACGAGCTGGACGTGGCCGAGGTGGAGCCCAAGGAGACGGCCGAGGCCAGGCGGATCCTGCAAGCGATGAACCGCGACCAGCGGTTCCGGCTGGACTTGAAGGCCCCGGGTTCCTGACGCGCCCTCGGCCGGACCGGGACGCTCATCCGACCTTGCGCGGGACTGACGGCGCGTTCGGCGCATCATCGCAGTGGAACTTCTCCTTGGACGAGCGGATACCATCGACCGCATGTGCGCCGCCTTCGCCGACGGCCTACGCCAACAGCGTGCTCAGGTACATCTCGCGCACGCGCTCCGCGTCGATCCCCGTCGTGACCAGGGCGTTGGCGTCATCAGCGCTCGCCCCGGGCTGCGGCATGGTCATGCCCTGCGTCAGTTCGCCGGCCGTCTCCACGCGGAGGCGCATCGGCTTGACCTCAAACGGCGACCGGTCGAATGTCCAGATGATCGGCGAGAGGTCGTACATCACCGGGCCGACCTTCCCGCCCTTGGTCGGCCACCAGCGGTCGATGCATCGGCCGAGCAGATCCGTCAGCGCCGAGCCATGTGCCTTGATGCGGTTGCAGTCGGCTTCGTCGAGCACGAACTGGCGCGTGACGCTCCAGGTGCCCAGGAACACGGGCACGCCGGCGCGGAGCACGAGCTCGGCGGCGATCGCATCGCAGGCGATGTTGTGCTCCCGCCGAACGATCTCCAGCTCGCCGCCCATGATCGCGATCTGCTGAATCCGGCCCGCAATCTCCGGCCGGGCGCACAGCGCCGCGGCCACGTTGCTGAGCTGGCCGATGCACACGATGCTGATCTCGCCGGGCGACGCCTCGATGGTGCGGATGAGCAGGTCGACCGCCGTGGTCCCGACGGGTTCGAACGCGGCCTGCTCGTCTTCGCCGACGACGTCGGTGTGGCTGAGCTTGCCCGGGCGACTGTAGCCGGCGAACTGCTCGGGCGTCTGCGGCGTCATGGGCAGCGCGAAGCCCGCGGCCACGGGTACGTTGTCCTGCCCGGCGGCATGCAGCAGCTTGCGCACCAGCCGGGCGCGCTCGATCGATCGCCAGCCCACGGTCGTCATCGCCTCGACCTTCACCGCGTCATGGAGCAGGGCGAAGGCGATCGCCAGCACGTCGTCCACGTCGTCGCCGGCATCGGTGTCGATGATGATCTTCTGCATCGTGTGGGTGACCTTCGCATCAAGTCGGGCAGGCCGGAATGTTCACCACAGAGGCACGGAGAGCACAGAGAAAGCGGTGAGGGATGGGATTTTACGGAAGAAACCGAGCGTTGCCGCAAAGTGCGGGCTGCGCGGCGATGTCTGCCACGCCTTGGGAAGCCGCGCATGAACTCCCCCCAATAGATTCCTGTCTCTGTGCTCTCTGTGTCTCTGTGGTTGTTCTGCTTGATCCGGGTTAACTGAAGCCGATGGCCTTGAAGCGCTTCATCTGCTCGGTGATGGCGATCTCGGTGGGCAGACGCTCCACGCTGGAGGCGCCGTAGAAGCCGTGCACGTGCTCGGTGCGCGACAGGATGTACTGCGCGTCGTCGGGCATGGCGATCGGCCCGCCGTGGCACAGCACGATGACCTCGGGGTTGATTTCGCGGGCCGCGTCGGCGATCGCCTGCACCGCGCCGACGCAGTCCTCGAGGCTTCGGCTGGTCTCGGCGCCGATCGAGCCCTTCGTCGTCAGCCCCATGTGGGCCACGATCACGTCCGCGCCGGCCTCGGTCATCTGCCTCGCTTCGTCCTCGTCGAACGCGTAGGGGGACGTGAACAGGTCCAGCTCGTGGGCCGTGCGGATCATGTCCACCTCGAGGCTGTATCCCATCCCCGATTCCTCGAGGTTGGCGCGGAACACGCCGTCGCAGAGCCCGACGGTCGGGAAGTTCTGCACGCCCGAGAAGCCCGCATCGCGCACCTGTTTGAGGAACACGTCCATCAGCCGGAAGGGATCCGTGCCGCACACGCCGGCGAGCACCGGCGTGTCGCGTACGACGGTCAGCACCTCGTTGGCCATGTCCATGACGATGGCGTTGGCGTCGCCGTAGGGCATGCATCCCGCCAGCGAGCCCCGGCCCGCCATGCGGAAGCGGCCGGAGTTGTAGATGATCAGCAGATCGACGCCGCCGGCCTCCTGGAACTTGGCGCTGATGCCCGTGCCCGCGCCGCCGCCGATGATCGGCACCCGCTGCTCGATGTTGCGGCGCAGGCGCTCGAGCACCTGCTGTCGTGTGAATGCCATCGCTTGAACCTTTCTGCCGTTCCTGGGCCC
>SLDI01000067.1:0-3840 GCA_007125385.1 Phycisphaeraceae bacterium
GACCGTGCTCGTGATCGTGGCCGGCGTTCTCCAGCGGCTCGCCGCGATCCAGCGCCGCCAGCACCCTGGCCGGGTACGCCTCCAGGTCCTCAACGCAGCCCTCGCAGCACGTCCGCACCAGACGGTTGGCGATCACCACCTCGATTGGCTCGCCCCACGCGTCCAGCGGCTCGTTCGAGACAACGCACACATCGAGTGGGTACTTGTCCGTCTGCTCAGCGATCACCGCCGCGTTCAGCTTCTCCAGGTGCTTCTGCGGCTCCCGCTCGAAGTCCTCGATGCATGACGGGCAGCAGAACCGCACCAGCCGGTTGTTCCAGACGGAATCGACGGGCTCGCCCATCGAACCCAGCTCGGCCCCACTGATCGGGCAGCTCTGCAGCGGGTAGTGCTCCTTCTGCTGCTCGATGATCTGTTCGTCGATCGCCGCCAGGTGGGCCGCGGGATCCGCCTCGAACTGCTCGTCGCAGCCGGCGCAGCAGAACTTGATCTCCCGGCCTTCGTGGATGTACGACACCGCGCCGCCCATCGAGTCCAGCGGCCGGCCCGACACCGGGCACGTGTTCAGCGGGTAAGCGTCGCCGACAAAGGCCTTCTCGTCGGCGCCGTCGGCATCGCTGGCATGGGCCCCGTGATCGTGTCCGGCGTGTTCGTCGTATCGGTGGACCGCATGATCATGTTCATCGTCAGCCTGGGCGGCGCTGGCCCCCTGAGCGTGCACATGTGACGTGTCCGTATCGCATCCCGGCAGACTCACCGCCCAGAGCCCGATCACGCCGATGGCGAACAGGGACAGCGGTGCATGGATCATGAATCGCTTGCTCATCGTAATCTTGTCCTTCCAGTGTGAATGAGGCGAAGTCGCTTGCCTTGTCAACCTCCGCGCGCCTGCCGCGACATCGGTCGGGCGGCGCGGAGCATCACCATCTCGAACTGCATGGAAGCCTGACCGCGTACCGGCGGCGCCCGTCGGCTGCGGTGCAGCCCGAGGCCAGGCGCACCAACCGACGAGCGCGCTACATGGGCCGCTGGTCGTTCGGCTGAAGAGGGGTTTTCAGAGTGTGAGCTGGCAGCTCAGCGCCACGAGACTCGGCGCGGCAAGCGACAGAGGGAACCGCTCAGGCTCGAGGCGCGTCGTGAAGAACGTGTGGGGCAACCACGTCTGCGGCTGGAGCGGTGCAATCGCCAACATCGCCGACAGCAGGTGGCCCGAGGAAGCGGATGGCACCGCCCTGGTCTCTGAGGACCGTACCACGCATGTTCCGAGCAGATGTGATGCACAGGCGCAATCGTGATCGTCGCACCCGTCGGTGTCCCGTGGCGTGTCCGAGTCCGATGAAGGCGCTCGCGGTACGCCGTGGCACAACTCGATGGCCGTGTCGCTTCCCTGAGCCGCACCGGCTTCCGCCTCGGCCTTAGCCGCATCACAGCAGATCGCCATGGGCGTCCAGAACGCCAGGACCAGCACGAGAGCCAGAGAGATCGGTTTACGGTGCGACATCCGTCAGGAATTCCGTGACCGGCTGAAGAGGCCAGTATAGACGTTCACTGAACCGCCGACCACCTCGGCCGGCGGTGACAACGGCGCTTCACTTGCTAGTCCTGGGCACGAACGCGCACCCAGCGGATCCGACTCCCGTGCCTGGGATGGTACCGGTGCTGCCGTTCCCATCGATAAGAGACAGCGGGCTGCTCCACCTCTGCCCGCGGCTCTGGCGTTATCTCCACGCGGCGCCACGTCGTGCGCCAGCCCTGGCGCGGGTGGTAGCGACGCTGTCGCTCCCATCGGAAATCCGGCTGAGCCTCCTTAGCGTCGGCCGTGGCCGCAGGCCCCTCCGTGTGGGGCGTAGCAGCCGCGGAATCGCCCGCCCCAGCTGAGTTTGCGACGATCATGAGGGTTAGAGCTGCACCGGTAGCAAATAACAATTGCATCCTGAAACTCCTCTTGCGCTGCGGTGATGGTGGTGCCGGGGGGCGCGATGTCAGGACCCGCTGTCCATCAGAACGTTGGGCATGAACCGCCAGGTTCAGTGATCCCGACAAAATTCTTCCCTCCGCAACAACGGTGCCACCATCTCGTCCCGTCAACCTTGGTGCGTCAGACGGCCATATTGTCCATCGCCCGCAGGGGTATAGACTGGGAGAAAACTGCATGAACCCCTGGAGCCCGCATTATGTCACGAAGAAAACACCAACCAAATCGAAGCCACCGGCAAAACCGTCGCCGTCGCCCACGAGGACGCTTCGAGGTGCTGATCGCGACGGCGACCCTTCTGATGCTCGGCCTGTTGCTCGTGACCATGTGGATCGCGATCGCATCAAACAGAGACACGCAGACCCACATGCCGTTCGCAGAACATGCCAGGGATTTACCGCGGCCGCTCGCAAAGGACGCGCACGACTACGTCCGCGGCGACCAGGTGGTAATTCCACGTACCGCCATGGAAGACGAGGTCAGTTTTTTTGTCCACCAGTCGGACGACAGACTCGAAACACGCTTCTTTGTGGTGAATCTGCCGGACACGGAATACCAGGTCGCACTGGATACCTGCCGCGGATGTTACGAGGAGGGGCTCGGGTACGTGCCGGTTGATAAGCAACTCGTCTGCCGCAAATGTGATTTCGCGCTGTCGCTTCCTCTGGACGAATCAGTGACACACGACTGCCAGCCGATCCCGCTGGCCGTCAGCATCGGCGATGAGCTGCGCCTCGCACTCCGCGAACTGCACGCGTTTGGCCAGCAGTACGCACCCAAGTGAAGGGTCATGCCGTTGGCCCCGGTGCAGCCGCGGTCGTCATCTCGCCGCAGCGGCGGTGCTCAAGCCGCGCGTGACCGCCGGTTGGGGGGTCGCTTTGGTCTGCGGTACCAAAGCTTCGAGCACCATCATGGTGAGGTCGTCACGGGCGGGCACCTCCTGGCGATGATCAGCCAACGCAGCTTGCAGATGCTGGCTGAGCGATTCGGCGTCACCGGCCGCGGCCTCCAGCAGCGTCTGCCGCAGCCGTGCCCGGCCGAAAAGCGCCCCAGCCGGCGAAGGCGCCTCCGTGAGCCCGTCCGTGTACAGGACCAGTCGGTCCCCGGCCCGCAGGGGCAGCTCATGCGATTGCCATCGCGCCTCCGGATCAACGCCCAGCAACAAGCCCGTCGAAGTCAGCTCGCGCAGCTCGTCATCATGGCCAAGCAGGTACGCCGTCTCATGGCCAGCGCTGGCGTACTCGAGCCGGCCCTGGTCCGGCACCCAGCGCAGGACAATGGCCGAGGCGAAGTCCTCGTCGAGGGTGACGTGGTGGAACCGCCGATTGATGCGCTGGAGAATCGTGGCCGGGTCCGTCTCGGCGTCGCCAACGGCTGCGAGCAGGGCCTTGAGGATCGCGGCCCCCATGGCCGCGGGCACGCCATGACCCGTCACGTCCGCCAGGAACACGAGCCAACTGCCATCGGGCAGGCGGATCAGATCGTGGTGATCACCGCCGACCTCGCTGGCCGGCTCGGCCAGCATCGCCAGACGCAGGCCCTCGACCGCCGCCGGCTGGGGGCGCAGGTGCTCCTGAATCCGCTTGGCCCGGGCAAGCTGGTGGTGCCGCTGGTGCTCGGCATGCGCGAGCGACCGGCTCATCGCGTTGATCTCGCCAGCCAGGTACTGGAACTCCGTGCTCGTGGGCACGGGCGTCTGCGTACCCAACTCACCCCGAGCGATTTGACGGACCGTTTGCACCAGGTAACCATTCACACCGATCAGAGCAGCAAGGGCGAGGTGCGCCCCATGAAGTGCGCCCTGACCGCCTCGGCGATGAACGTGTAAGCCGAGCGCTGCTGCTGGCGGCACGTCTGCAACACAC
>SLDI01000524.1:0-3832 GCA_007125385.1 Phycisphaeraceae bacterium
CCAGGTTCAGGGGACGGGGTATCCGTCACCGCTCACTTGAATAGACCCGACCGAGCGAAAAAGGTTACACACGATTCGAAAAAAAACGCACAACCCGGCGACGCATGTCATTGCGGGCCGCGACGCTGCTTCCACTTATCGCGCAGCGAGGCATGCAGGCGCTGCCGGAACGGTTGGGGCAGTTCGTACTCCTGCCCATGCTTGTAGAGGCGGACGGTCTGCTTCAAATTGTCCACCACCACGCGGCAGCCGTCGCAGTCGGCCAGGTGCTTTTCCAGTTCCCGGCAGATGGCGGGGTCGACCTCGCAGTCGATGTAGTCGCTCAGCAGCTTGAGCATGTCATCGCAGTTCATCGGTCAGCTCCATCGTCAGCGGCCTGATCATCTTGTGGGTGCAGCATGGCCAGCAGGGATGTGTGGTCGTGGTCGGTGTGATCGGGGGACTTCCGCGTCCGCTCATCGCCGAAGCGGCGCGTCAGGTATTCGCGCAGCGCCAGCCGGGCCCGCAGCAGGCGCACCTTCACGTTCGCTTCGCTGATGCCCAGCAGCCGGGCCGACTCGGCGACGCTCATCCCTTCCACGTCACGGAGCACAAACACCAGCCGCTGCCCTTCGGGCAGTGTGGCGATGCCTTCATCGAGCAACGCGTGCAACTCCTGCCGATCCAACGCCTGTTGCGGGTCCACCCGCCAGTCGGCAATGTAGTTTGGCATGTCGATGGACGTGCCGTCACCATCCAGAGAAACCGCCCGCTGTCCCCGCCGACGACGCAGCAGCTTCAGCGCATGATTCACCGTAATGCGGCTCGCCCACGTTCTGAACGACGCCTCGCCGCGAAAGTCATCCAGGCTCTCGACGATGGCCAGCAGTGCGTTCTGCACGGCGTCCTGCGCATCGTGATGATTGTGCGTCAGGTGCCATGCGAGCGCGTACAGGTGACGTTCGTGTAACGTGACCAGCCGGTCGAACGCGTCGAAATCGCCGGCCTGGGCCTGCTGGACCAGAAGTTGTTCGTCAATGGCCTGCAAGGGTGTCGTCCTGAGCCGAAGCGCATGCACAGATTGTAGGCTTGTGGGCGGCACTGCGTTCCGCCTGCATCTTCTACAGTAGCGCCAGCCCCACGATGCTGACCACCACTCCGTACACCAGCACCGCCATCGCGGTGCGACGCAGGATGAAGCCCTCCTGCTGCCGCAGCCCGAGTACGGAGCAGACAGCCACGATGTTGTGGATGCAGATCATGTTGCCCATCGCCCCGCCGGCCGACTGCAGACTCAGCATGGTCGTGCGGTTGAGGTCGAGCTGGCCCGCGATCGTATCCTGAATTGGCCCGAAGGTGAGATTGGAGATGGTATTCGAACCGGTGAAGAACGAGCCCAGGGCGCCGAGAAAGGTGGCGACATACGGCCACTGCTGACCGGCTGCTTCGGACATCGTCGTGCCGAGAATGCTCGCGGCCGACGTCGGCCCGCCCATCATGAACAGTTTGACGAAGACCAAGGCGCCCAGCAGCGCCACGACCGGACCGCGAACGCGGTCAAGTGTCTCGGTTCCGATCCGCCCGACCGGCTCCCGGCCCAGGCGGAATAGGCCAAAGCAAATCAGCACGATCAGCCCGAATGGCAGCAGCGAGGGCACGTACAGCACACTGTGGCTCCAGTGCGTTTGTGTCAGAAAGATGTCGCGCAACTGAACCACCAGTGCCGGACTGACAACGAGGGTTCCCAATGATCCAAGTGGCACCTGCCAGTTCGGCTCCGCAGCGTTCAGCAGAGCCTTGAGGCCCAATTGCTCGATCCGGGTCATCAGCAGCACGAGCACGGTGCCCCAAAGCGGAAACAGCGCCTTGAGCAGGGTGAGGGTGGGGAGCGCCGGCCGCTCGGTTGCAGTGGCCGCCGACTCCCCGCGGGCGAGGCCAATGCGGTGCCGGGCCAGACCGGCCGTGATGACCAGGCCAATGAAGCCTCCAACGACCGCGGGGAACTCGTTGCTGATTGTCGCCAGGAGCACATAGGGCACCACGCAACTCAGAATCGACAGATAAATGAACACGACGTTGCGGCGGACGGCCTGCCAGTCGACGACCATGCGCAATGCCATCAGCGGGATGATCATGGCCGCCGCGGCGTGCATCAGCGCGGTCTTGGTCGCGATCTGCTGAAGTTCGTCGGCCGTCAGTGCCAATTCGCCGAAGCCGAACCATGTTGGTGTGCCGACGGCGCCGAATGAAACTGGCACGGTATTCATCATCAGGCAGACGATCGCCGCCCGCACCGGGGGGACGCCCAACCCCACCAGGATCGGCGCTGCCAGGGCGGCCGGCGTGCCGAAACCGGCGGCCCCTTCGATGAGGAAGGTGAACGCCCAGGCGACGATCATCAACTGGGCTACGCGGTTGGATGAGATAGTGTTCAGCCACGTGCGCAGCGTCTGCATCGCCCCGGAGATCTCCATGGTCTTGAACAGGAGAATGGCACCGGTGACGATAAGGATCGGCGTTGCCGCCGTCAGCAGGCCGTCCAGCACTGCGGCGTGAATTTGGTCCGGCGATGCGGCGAACCATCCCAGCTTCACCAGGTAGAGCAGGGCTGCCGCCAACGGGAGCGCCCGGCTGGCAGGCATGCTCGAGCGCTTGGCCATCAGGTAGATCAGCACCAGCAACGGCAGCAGCGCGAAGAGGATGTCCAAGGGTGCGAACGTCATGATGCGTCAGGCGGGTCGCGGTCCTGGGAGTCTTTAAGCCTGTACAGCGGATGAGCTTACCCGGTGCGGTCTCGGTTCGTTGCGCTGCTCTTAGGCGATGTTCGTCAGCGTTGTCTCGGCAAAGTAGTGCAGCGTGTCCTTCGTAATGCCGTAAGGGTAGGAGCATTGAGATTGTTGACCAAGGCGCACACCGCATTGCACTCGTCAGCAAGCGAGGCCATCACCGCCTTCGGGCGCGACTCAAGGAAACGCGATTCGTGTCCGTGCTCGGCATTGGCCGCTGCCAGAAATCGACGTACGTAAGGCCTGGTACTGAAGATCGCAGCACGCATGGTGGACAACTCCCAAACTCGGGCGCAGCAGCAAGTGGCGGTCAACAGACACTCACCTCCCGCCATGGAGGACGACCGTACGAAGGTTAGGAGGCCCAGTGTCAGCGTACGAGTCGGAGACGCGGCGCTGGATTGCCTGCACAGGCCTCGGCGGGAACAGCCGGGAGGCCGAGCGTCGGCATTACGTTCCCCCTGCCGAACTCCACCTCGTCATGCATCGCCTCGGGCACCAATGCCGCGTAGTGCCGTCGGCAGATCTCGGGGCTGTTGCCCATGAGTTGGCTGATCTTGTAGAGCGACACGCCGCGCTGGGCGAGGTGGCTGCCGAACGTGTGCCGGAAATCCAGGCAGGCCCATTCGAGCCCAGCGGCGCGATTCCGGGCGGCCAGATCATGACTGAAGTTGTCCGGTTGCCAGCGGCCCCCATGGGGTGCCGGGAAGAACCAGCGTGACCGCGAACGCTCGGCGGTGTACCTCTTGAGGATAGTTGCCAAGGATGTGCTGATTGGGACCACGCGATTCCGCTTGGTCTTCGGCTGCCACGATTCCCCGTCGACCGTCTTCGCCCGCACGCGGATGAGGCGCTGGTCCAGGTCGACATCGTTGTCGACGAGCCAGAGCGCTTCGGCCCGCCGCAGGCCAGCGTAGATGTACGTGGCGACGAGGGCATGGATCGAGAGGTGCTGCTCAACCGCTCCGAGCTGCATGGCGATCTGATCGAGCGTCAGCCAGCGGATCTCTGGCGCCGACTCCTTCCACCGCGTCACACCCTCGATCGGGTTGCGGTAGCGCACGTCG
>SLDI01000551.1:0-3830 GCA_007125385.1 Phycisphaeraceae bacterium
ACAAATCCGGCGCAGCTCACGTCAACACAGACCACCCCCGCGTCATCGAAATCTGGAACCTCGTCTTCATCCAGTACAACCGCAGCGGTGGCGGGGGCGGGGGCGGGGGCGGCGTGCTCTCGCCCCTGCCCTCAAAGCACGTCGACACCGGCATGGGCTTCGAGCGCATCACCGCCGTGCTCCAGGGCAAGACCAGCAACTACGACACCGACGTCTTCACCCCGCTCTTCGACGCCATCAGCGACGTCACCGGCGCACGCCCCTACACCGGCAAGCTCGACGACGCGACCGACATGGCCTACCGCGTCATCGCCGACCACGTCCGCTGCCTCACCTTCGCCATCACCGACGGCGCCGTGCCCAGCAACGAGGGCCGCGGCTACGTCCTGCGCCGCATCCTTCGCCGCGCCTTTCGCCACGGCTGGCAGACGCTCGGCCGCACCGAGCCGTTCCTGCACCGGCTCGTCCCCGCCGTCGTCGAGCACATGGGCCAGGCCTTCCCCGAGCTGAACAAGAACCCCGACCACGTCGCGTCCGTCCTCCGCGACGAGGAGCAGAGCTTCGCCCGCACCATCGACCGCGGCATCGACCTCTTCGAGCAGGCCGCGTCGCGCGGCGGCGATCGCATCCGCGGCGACGATGCCTTCATGCTCTACGACACCTACGGCTTCCCGCTGGACCTGACCCAGGTCATGGCCGAGGAACGCGGCATGATCGTCGACGTCGCCGGCTTCGAGAAGCGCATGGAAGAGGCCCGGCAGCGCTCCCGCGCCGGCGCCGGCGGCGGCGACGCACGCCAGTCCCTCGTGGAAATCGTCCAGCGCGGCGACGCCCCCGCCACCCGGTTCCTCGGCTACGACGGCGTCACCGAGGCCGAGCTCGCGCCGACCCAGCTCATGCTCCTGACCCACGAGGACGACGGCTACACCCGCGCCGAGCACCTCATCCAGGGCATGGACGGCGCCATCGCGCTCGATCAAAGCCCCTTCTACGCCGAGGCCGGCGGCCAGGTCGGCGACACCGGCGTCATCGAAGCCGGCAACGGCAACGCCCGCTTCCGCGTCCACGACACCGTCAAGGTCGGCGAAACCACCTTCCACCTCGGGCACATGGAGGCCGGCAAGCTCGACACCGACAACCCGCCCAGCCTCAAGCTCAGCGTCGACCGCGACCGCCGCGACAGAATCCGCGCCAACCACACCGCCACCCACCTGCTCAACTTCGCCCTCCGCCAGCACGTCGCACCCAACGTCGACCAGCGCGGCTCACTCGTCGACGACGAGAAGACCCGCTTCGACTTCTCCCACAACGCCGCGCTCAACGAGCAGCAGGTCGAGCAGGTCGAGAACACCGTCAACGAGCTGATCAACGAAGACCTGCCCGTTTACGCCGACGAAGCTCCGCAGGAAGAAGCGCTGAAGATCACCGGCCTGCGCGCGGTCTTCGGCGAAAAGTACCCGCCGCGCGTCCGCGTCGTCGCCATCGGCGAGCCGGTGGAGCAAATCCTCAAGAACCCCGACGATGAAAGGTGGCGGGGGCGCAGCATCGAGTTCTGCGGGGGTACGCATCTGGATCGCACGGGCGAAGCGCAGGCGTTCACGGTCGTCAGCGAGGAGGCCGTCGCCAAGGGCGTCCGCCGCGTGACCTGCCTCACCGGCGAGCGGGCGGCCGAGGCGCACCGCGCGGCCGAGCGGCTCGAGCGCGAGCTGGCGATGGTCAAGGCCGGCGACCAGGGCGCGGCCGCGCAGCGCGACCGCGTGGATATGTCGGCGGTGTTGCAGGAGATCAACGAAGCGACGCTGCCGCTGGTCGTCCGCCGACGCCTGAGCGGGCTCGTGGCCGAGCTTCAGCAGCAGGCCCGCCAGCAGGCCAAGGCGGCCAGTCAGGCCACCGCACAGTCGGTCATCGACGAGGCCCGCCGCATCGCCGACACCGCCGACGGCTCGGTCATCGTCGCGAAGTTCGAGAACGCCGACGCCAATGCCCTGCGCAGCGCGATGGACGTGATCCGCAAGAAGCGCCCCGACGCCCCGCTGCTGCTCGCCGGCACCAGCGAAGGCAAGGTCGCGCTCGTCGCGGCCGTGCCCGAGGATCGCATCAAGCAGGGGCTCAAGGCCGGCGACTGGGTCAAGCAGGTCGCCCAGGTGGTCGGTGGCGGCGGCGGCGGCCGGCCCGACATGGCGCAGGCGGGGGGTAAGGACCCGAGCAAGGTGGATGAGGCGCTGGAGCGGGCGCGGGCGATCGCGGCGGGGAAGTAGCCACCGATGCACACGGATGCACACGGGGAGATGTATCCGCAATCCGCGGGGTAATGCCATGCCACAACTTCGGAATGTTATTCTCGAACGCCTTCAAGCCGGTCCGTTCGAGCAACAGTTGGGAGCGGATCTGCGTGAGTCAGTCGCCCAAGCTGCTGGTTTATACTTGCTCGATCAGCAGGAAGCCAAGGACTCGTTTGGCTTCGACAATAGCGACTGGGATGAATGTCTGATGGTAGGGTGGTTGGGTGACCGTTTTCCCGAGGATCACTTTGCCGAGTTGCTTGAGGAGTTACCCGGCCCGGCGATCATTACGCTCGATGAGTTGAGCGAGGCTTTCGATCGCTACCTGCCACGCCCGGGTACGGACGTCGATTTGTTTGATCCGGAGTGGTTTGACGAGCGGTATCCGCATTTCGTTGACCATGTGTACCGGCACCTTCTTCGAAAACGGGTGAGCGCGCCCATTCCGATCGCAATTCTCACCGATCTACCGTCGGAGCTTGACGATTGGTGGCGGTGGCTCCGAATCGGCTGGGATGCCGCCCGACAACACCTTCTTGGCGAGGAATCTGACGCGCCTGCGGCCACTGAAGGCGAAGGCGAGAGTTTGGACCTCGACACCGAGGCTACCCTTTGGCAGTACGAAGACATCGCGGTGGAATGTTGCCCCTTGGAATTCAAGGGTCATGTCACCGGCTCAAGTGTCATCCGGCAGGACGAAGCCATACTGTCGGTCCGGGTACGGGGACACTTGTCGCCGTCCTCACTGAAGAACATGTCGGCTGATGTTGAGCGATTGGTTCGGTCACTCGTTCTGAGTTCCAGCGCACTCGAACCTCGACAGCAAAGTCGACATGAACGACTGGAACCCGTACGAGCATCCGATCTCAAGACATATCTTCCGTTTCTACGCGAGGCGCTCGGCCTAGCACTCTCGCCACGGAAGAAGGGCGAGCACTTCGACAACCGGATTGCCAACGCCGTACGGCTGCTGGCCGAAGCGGACCGTCAGGCAAGCACGGCAATCGCTATCGCATTGTGCGTGGCGGCCATCGAGTCCCTGGTCGGGTTCAAGGGCGGCGAGTTGAAGCAGCGCCTTAGCAATTCTGTGGCGCGACTACTTGAGGCCGACACCAAGCATCGATCGCAGGCGGTCAAGTTCGTCGCACGTTTGTATGACGTGCGATCGGATATTCTTCATGGCACGCGGCTGGATGACGAACCGAGCAGGTTGCAGGATGCCCGAAGACTGGCGGCTGGCGTCCTTTACGCGGTCTGGTACTTTGTGGACTTTACTAAACGGATGGGAGCCGATCCGCCCAAACCGGAAAGTTGGATCAAGGAACTGACCAGCGCCAACGAGACGTTCTTCTCTGACGGGCCGCCGGAGCGGGTGCCGGAACTCCCCGAGGTCGCCCGGTTGTGGCGGCGATCCTAGCCGCCGGCTGCGGAGCCGATGTACGACGCAGACTGGCATCCCCGCTATCCTGCACGCCCCGACGGCGACCGCCGCCTCTGCGGATCCCCGATCCCCGACCCCCGACCCCCACACACCCCATGCCACGCATC
>SLDI01000237.1:0-3830 GCA_007125385.1 Phycisphaeraceae bacterium
ACGAAGACCAGTCCCTCGTGCGCACCGCGCTCAACCTCACCGGCTCACTCGCCAAACTCATCCTTACCGTCGTCGTCGCCGTCGGCGTCCTGCGCGGCGGCCACTACGAAGCACGCCTGCCCATCATCCCCGGCTTCGACCTGCTGCTGCGCGTCGACCCCATCTCACTCCTGTTCGTCTCCCTCTCGGCCATCCTCTGGCTCATCACCACGCTTTATGCCGTGGGCTATCTCGAAAAGTCACCGCACCGCTCGCGGTTCTTCGGCTTCTTCAGCCTCTGCGTCACCGCCACCATGGGCATCGCGCTCGCCGGCAACCTGCTCACCTTCTTCATCTTCTACGAAATGCTCACGCTCGCGACCTACCCGCTGGTCGTGCATCGCGGCACGCGCGAGGCCCTGCTCGCGGGGCGCAACTACCTCTACTACACGCTCGGCGGCGGGGCGGCCCTGCTGCTGGGCATCGTCTGGCTCCAGGTGATCGCCGGCAGCGTGGAGTTCACCCTCGGCGGCGTCGCGCGCCTGGCCGAGACCCACCCCAACCATCTGCGTTTCATCTTCGTGCTGATGATGGCCGGCCTGGGCGTCAAGGCCGCCATCGTCCCCCTGCACGCCTGGCTGCCCCAGGCCATGGTCGCCCCCGCGCCCGTCAGCGCCCTCCTCCACGCCGTCGCCGTTGTCAAGGCGGGCGTCTACGGCATCGTCCGCGTCATCTATGAGATCTTCGGCATCGAGTTCGCCGGCGAGCTCGGCCTGCTCGGGCCGCTCGCCGCCTTCGCCTCGGTCACCATCATCTACGGCTCGATCCGCGCCCTGGCCCAGCATGATCTCAAACGACGCCTGGCCTACTCCACCGTCAGCCAGCTCTCCTACATCGTCCTGGGCGCTTCGATCCTCGGGCCGCTGGCCTCCATCGGGGCGCTGGCCCACCTCGTGCACCAGGGGCTGATGAAGATCACCCTCTTCTTCTGCGCCGGCAACTTCGCCGAGACGCTGGGCGTGTCGCGCATCGATCAGCTCAACGGTATCGGCCGGCGCATGCCCTGGACCATGACCGCCTTCACCGTCGGCGCCCTGGGCATGATCGGCGTGCCGCCGCTGGCGGGCTTCGTCTCCAAGTGGTACCTGGGCATCGGCGGCCTGGCGGCGGGCCAGGGCTACGTCGTGGCCGTGCTGCTCGTCTCGAGCATCCTCAACGCCTGCTACTTCCTGCCCATCGTCTATCGCGGCTGGTTCCTCGGCCGGGACGAGCCCTGGCAGCCGCGCATGACCGACACCGTCTTCGAGACGCACTGGCTGCTGCTCATGCCGGCGCTGGCCACCGCGCTGCTGTCCGTGGCGGTGGGGCTGTTCGCCGGCTGGGGCTGGAGCCCGCTGGGCCTGGCGGAGGTGATCGCCGGCCAGCTCTACGTCACGGAAGGGGGGGCCGAGTGATGGCCGCGGCAGTCCTCTGGCTCACCCTGCTCGTCGGCCCGCCGCTGCTGGTGGCGCTGATGCTTACCGGCGATGAGCCGACACGCCGCCTGGCCCGCGTGCTGGCCCCCTTCGCCGCCGTGCCCGCCCTGGGCCTGGCGCTGGCCTGGCCGGGGCACGTCGTGGCGCGCCTGGAGCCCTGGCTCTTCGAGGGGGCGTTCGGCCTTGACGGCGTGGGGCGCATCTTCCTCCTGCTGACCGCCAGCCTCTGGAGCATCGCCGCCTTCTACGCCCAGGCCTATCTCGCCCGCGACATGCGACGCGACCGCTTCCACATCTTCTTCCTCCTGGCCATGGCCGGGAACCTTGGCCTGGTCGGCTCGCTGGACCTGGCCTCGTTCTACCTCTTCTTCGCCTTGATGAGCTTCGCGTCGTTCGGGCTGGTGATCCACGACGACACGCCCACCGCCCACAGCGCCGCCAAGCTCTACATCGCCATGGCCATCCTCGGCGAGGCGCTGCTGCTGGCCGGGCTCATGCTCCTGGCCCTGCGGCTGGAGCCGTGGGACGCGCCGGCCATCACCGCCGCCGTGCTCGACGAGGGCGGCCGGGCCGTCGTCTGGCTGCTGCTGGCGGGCTTCGGCGTCAAGGCGGGCGTCGTCCTGCTGCACATGTGGCTGCCGCTGGCGCACCCGGCGGCGCCCACGCCGGCCAGCGCGGTGCTCAGCGGCGCGATGATCAAGGCCGGGCTGCTCGGCTGGCTGCGCTTCATGCCCGCCAGCGAGACACTCGCCATCGAGGCCGGCGCGTTCATCGCCCTGGGTCTGGCCGGGGCGCTTTACGGTGTCGTCGTGGGCCTGTTCCAGCACAACCCCAAGGCCAACCTCGCCTACTCCTCCATCAGCCAGATGGGCTTCATGATGATGGCCGTCGGCCTCGGCCTGGCGGATCCCAGCCTCTGGCCCACGGCCGCGCTCGTCGCCGCCCTTTACGCCCTGCACCACGGCCTGGCCAAGAGCGCGCTCTTCCTCGGCGTCGGCGTGGCGCAATACGGCCCCGCCGGCGGGGCCCCGCGCACGGGGCTGTTCGTCGGCCTGACCCTCGCCGCCCTGAGCCTCGCCGGCGCCCCGCTGACGAGCGGCTACATGGCCAAGACCATGCTCAAGTACGCCGGCAGCGACCTGCCTGCCGCCTGGGGCGACTACATCCTCTGGCTGCTACCGGTCGCCGCCGTGGGCACCGCCGTGCTCATGGGCCGGTTCCTCTGGCTCATCGCCAGCGGCATGAACGAGACCGCCGGCGAGCGCCGACCCGGCCTGGCCGGGCCCTGGCTGCTGAACCTTGCCCTGGTCCTGTCGCTGACCTGGCTGGTGCCCCTGGCGTGGGATCTGGAGCTGCCCGAGCCGGCCTGGCTCGACTTCGGCGCCATCTGGGCGGGGCTCTGGCCCGCGACGCTGGGGGCGGTGCTGGTGATGTGGCTGATCTGGAAGCAGTGGGGGCCGATCGATCGCCGCGAGGTGCCGCCCGGCGACGTGGTGGTCTACGTCCATCGCCTGGCCGACCGCCTGCTCGCGGCCTGGCAGCGCGTCGTCATCCCCAGCTTCACCGCCGCCAGCGACGCCTTCTTCCGCTGGCGCAACCGCCGCCTGCTGCGCCTGGGCCGGGCGATGTTCGCCGGCGAGCTGCTGATCCTGCGCTGGGGCGCCGGCGGCGTGCTGTTCCTGCTGCTGAGCCTGGGGATGATCGCCGCGATGTGGGCCTGGTCATGAGAACGCGGGACCGCGGTCGCGGCTTTATAATGCCGCCATGCTCGCCGCCTTCGTCGTGCGCACGTTCATGCTCGCCATCGCCTGGCTCGTGCTCGTTGAGGGCGATGCCTACATGTGGTGGTTCGGCCTGTTCGCCGCGCTCGTCGCCGCGGCGCTGAGCCTGGCGCTGATCCCGCCGACCCGCTGGCTCGACCCGCTGGCGCTGGCGCGGTTCGTGCCCTTCTTCCTGATCCAGACGTGCATCGGCGGCGTGGACGTCGGCCGGCGGGCGCTGACCGCGGCCGTCGAGCCGGTCTTCTTCGACTACCGCCTGTCGCTGCGCAGCGAGGCGGCGCGGCTGACGTTCGCCTGCCTGGTGAGCCTGCTGCCGGGCACGCTCACCGCCCGCCTCGAGGCGGACACCGCCACCGTCCACGCCCTGGCCCGCGACATGCCCGCCCGCGAAACGCTCGAGCGCCTCGAGCGGCACGTGGCGCGCATCTTCCGAGACCACCCCTGACCCGCATGCTCACGCCGGAGCCGACGCGCCTGAGACGCGCGGAAATCGCACTAGGCTCCGTCCGAAAAGTGGGTGCCACGGCTTGACCGCGAAGCGGCAAGCCGTGTGACGGCCGACGGAGACACGGCTTGCCCTTCGGGACAAGCCGTG
>SLDI01000601.1:0-3825 GCA_007125385.1 Phycisphaeraceae bacterium
CGCACGCCGAAGCCCAGGCTCATGCGGCGCAGGGCCGGCTCGCTGGAGCTGACGGCGATGATGGGGATGCTCAGGCGGTTCTGCGAGAGGTAGCGCGCCCCGCCGCCGAGCTCCGACCAGACCACGACGTACCGGGCCGCCAGGTCGTGGACGACGACGCCGATGCCATGGGCCAGCGCGGCCGTGCGGTAGCGGCTGGCCCGGTGCTTGCGCGGCGGCTGGGCGGCACGCTGGCGACGGGCCGCCATGTCGCGCTCCGTGATCCGGGCCGTGCGCGACATCGTCAGCACCGCCTGCTCGGCGTGCTGGCCCACCGCCGTCTCGCCGCTGAGCATCACGCAGTCCGCCCCGTCGAAGATCGCGTTGGCCACGTCGCTGACCTCGGCACGCGTCGGCGTGGCGTGCTCGATCATGCTCTGGAGCATCTGCGTGGCGATGATCACCGGCTTGCCATGGTCGTGCGCCACCTCCAGGATGCGCTTCTGGATGATGGGCACCTCGGCCAGGTCCATCTCCACGCCCAGATCCCCCCGCGCGACCATGACGGCGTCGGCGGCGTGGCATATCGCCTCAATGTCCTGCAACGCCTGGGGCTTCTCGATCTTGGCGATGATCGGCGCCCCGCCACCGCCGCCGCGCTTCGTGGGCGAGCGATCATCCAGTAGGCGACGTAACTGGGCGATGTCTTCGCTCTTGCGCACAAAGCTCAGGGCGAGGAAGTCCAGCTCGTTTTCCATCGCCCAGTCGACGCACTGGCGGTCCCAGTCGGTCAGCGAGGGCGCGGTGATGGGCGTGTCGGGCAGGTTGATGCCCTTTTTGTCCGAGAGCGGCCCGCCGTGGATCACGCGGCAGACCAGCCGACTCTCGCCCGGCCCGCCGGCGATGCGTTCGACGGCCAGGCAGCGGATGTGGCCGTCGTCGATGAGCACCCGCTGACCTGGCTGGACCTCGTGCACGAGATCGGGGTAGGTGCTGGGGACGGTCACGACCCCGGTGGCGGGGTGCGTGGCGGGGGCGCGGGTGACGAGGGTGTCGGGGCCGGTTTCGACGAACTCGATGCGGTCGCCGGGGGCCAGCTCGATCGGCCCGTCCTTGACCTTGTTGACGCGGATCTTGGGCCCGGACAGGTCGCCGAGCACGCCCAGGGCGATGCCGGTGCGCTTGGAGGCGGCGCGGGCGACGTCGAGGTTGTGCTTGAACTCGTCGAACGAGCCGTGGGAGAAGTTGATGCGCACGACGCGCACGCCAGCGTCGATGAGGCGCGTCAGCGTGTCGACATCGCGACAGGCCGGGCCCATCGTGGCGATGATCTTGGTGAGGATGAACGGCTCGGGCGATTGGACCACGAGCGGGAGTTTATCGTCGCGGCGGGGCGGGTGCGCGGTGGGTTGCGTCATGTTGCCGCTTGCGGCTTCGCGAAGCCGCAAGCGGCGGCGGGGGATCGAGGACGCCGGATCAGTCGTCGTTGGCCTCGGCCGGGTGGGGCTCGCCGCGAACCTCGTCTATGAACGGTCGGGCGATGACCTCGGCGCGCGTTTTCTCAATGATGGCCGCGGCGAACGGGTGCGTGATGGCTTGGGTGGCGGCCTCATCCGGGCCGGGCCGGTTCACCCGGCCGTTGACGTTGAGCACGTCGCCGACGCGATCGATGCTGTCGATGTGGATCCAGGTACCGCCGGTGGGCATTTGCCCGGCGGTGACCAGGATCAGGTCGTGGCGCTGGAAGTCGATGTCCAGACGCCGCAACGCGCTGGCGTCCAGGCCTGCAAGCTCGTCCTCGCTGCGGATCAACTGAGCGCCGGTATGCACAAGCGCGGGGTCGTCGCCGAGGACCTGCTCGACGATGCTCACGGGCTGGACGCGTTCCAGGCCGGGCCCGGCGACGTCCTGGCGGCTGGTGTCGGTCTGGCAGCCGACGAGCAGCACGGCGGCGATGGCCAGGGGCAGGGATCGGTGCATGGTGTTGGCTCCGTGGTAAGCGTGTCGTCTCCGCCGGGCGCATGGCCGGGCGGATTTTCGGGGCACTATAACCCATTTGGCGTGGGCGGTCACCGGGCCTGTCGGCCGCGGCGACAGGAGCCGGGGCTCGCGTCCGCCGGCTTGCAGACCGGCGTGAGCCCCGGGCCTGGCGGGTGGTTGCACGGGACACCGCTGGGGGCCGGGACCGAGGTTGAACCCGGCGGGCCACGCAGTGGCGAAGGGGAAGCAAACCCCGTCTGGAGCGCGGTTTAGCTGCGCCTATGCTGTGATGTCGTTTGGCCTGGAAGCCGCAGGCCGGCGGTGAGCAAGGGCGGCGGTGCAGCGCATGGATGCGGCAGCCGCGTGGGTTGCCGGCCCGCCCCCGGCCGTCGGCTGGCAAGGCCGGAACAGGAGTCGTGGTGATGAGACCGAAGTTTCGCGTAACGGCCACGTCGGTCGCCGTGGCGGTGATGTTTGGCTCGAGCTCGGCGTTGATGGCGGCGTTGACGCCGCCGCCGGCGCCGGAGCAGGAGCAGCCCGAAGCGCCCGAGCAGATCGAGGAGCAGCCCGAGGAGCAGCCCGAGGAGCAGCCGGACCCCTTCGTCGAGCCGGAGGTCGCTCCGGAGCCTGAACAGCACCTGCTGCGAGTGGACGAATACATCGAGATGCAGGTGGTCAGCGAGCGGGGCGAGGAGATCGGCACGATCGAGGACATCGCGATCGACGTCGACCAGGCCCGCGTCGGGTACGCGGCGATTCGCCCGGCCGAGCGCCTGCAGCAGGAGCTGGGGCTGGAAGAGGAGCTCTACGCCCTGCCGTTCGAGGCGTTGGAGGTCGATGCGCAGGAGCAGCGTCTGACGCTGACCGTCGAGGAGCAGCGGTTGGCCGAGGCCCAGGGCTTCTCGCAGGACGAGTGGCCTGAGCAGATCGTGGATCGGCAGTGGGGTCAGCAGCAGCACGAGATTTTCGGCTTCGCGCCCTACTGGGAGGAAGAAGAGGTTGAGGAGCCTGGTCTCGAGCAGCTTCGCGAGCAGATCCGCCAGGGCATGGAGGACGCCGGCGTGGATACCGAGGCGGCCCGGGAGCGTGCCCAGGAGCTGACCCAGCAGTTCCAGCAGGAGCGGCCTGAGCGGCGGCAGATCCAGCAGCGGATCGAGGATGCGCTGATCGAGGCGGGCGTGGACGAAGACCAGGCCCGCGATGCCGCCGAGGACTTGTCCGAGCGCGTCGAGCAGCGGCTCGAGCAGGTGCATGAGCGTCGCGAGATGGACCATGAGCGGCGTGAGCCGCACCAGGGCAACCCCATGCACAACGAGAACGACGAGGACGTCGAGGAGCCCGATCCGTTCGTGGCGCCGGAGGAGGAGCCGGCGGTCGAGGACGAGCTTCAGGTCAAGTCCTACGACGAGCTCAAGGACATGGAAGTGCGCGACGCCCAGGACGAGCAGCTCGGGACGATCAACGAGTTCGTGATCGACACGCGCGAGGGGCACGTCGCTTACGCGGTGGTGGCCTACGGCGGGTTCCTGGGCATCGGCGAGGAGCTGAGCCCCGTGCCCTTCGAGGCCCTGGAGCCGCAGCTCGAGGAAGAGTATTTCCGCCTCGACGCGACGCAGGAGCAGCTCGACGAGCTGGGGTTCCAGGACGACCAGTGGCCGGACCTCAACGACCCGCAGTGGAACCAGCAGGTGCACGAGACCTACGGTGAGGAGCCGTACTGGGACGTGCACGGCTACGCCGCGCCGGGCGAGGAAGAGGTCGAGGAAGAGCCGGTCGAGCCTGAGGAGCCGGAGCGCGAGCCGATGGAAGAGGAGCGGGAGCTCGAGCAGGAGCACGAGCAGCCCGACCCCTGGTTCTGCTCGCTGA
>SLDI01000344.1:0-3823 GCA_007125385.1 Phycisphaeraceae bacterium
ACGCTGGCTGTTCGACCCCGAGCAGCTACGCCGCTGGCTGGATGACCTGCACCAGCAACCGGGGGGCGCGTGATGGCCAGCATCTCTCACCACGCCGCGACCGGGCGCGATCGATCCAGTTCTTCGGCCCGAGCAACAAGCGGCGCCACGCGGCAGGCCGCGGCCCTGGCGGCGAACTGGGCGTTGATGCCGGGTGGGTCAGCGCCGTCGATGGCGGCGCTGCAGCATCAGCCCCGCGAGGCCGAGCATGCCCAGCGTGCCCGGCTCGGGATACCGGTGTGGTGGACGTCGCCGTTGAGCATGTCCTCGCCATCGGTGACGCTGAGCGTGCCGTGGCCGCCGTGGCCCACGCGGATGCTGGTGTGGTTGGTCCACCTGGTGTCGCTGCCGGTGATCGTGACGCTGCCGGTGGTGCCCTCGGACTGAGCGATGTTGGCCCAGTTGCTGGTGAAGCTGGCTCCGTCGGCGACGAGGAGCGTGCCATCGCCGCCTTCGCCGGCGTAGAGCTGGAGGGTGGTCCAACTGGTATCGGCGCCGGTGACGGTGGCGTTGCCGGTCGAGCCGTGCCGCTCACCCAGGCGTGCCCAGGTGCTGGTGACCGTGCCGCCGTCGGAGACGGTGATGTTGCCCGTGCCCCCGGCCGCCGATGCGCATGTTCTGGCCGTCCCACGTCGAGCCGGCGCCGGTGACGCTGGCGTCGCCAACGGCGCCGCCGGTATAGCCGAGGTACGCGCCGGCGCTCTCGAGGCGCACGCCGTCGGTGACGGTGAGGCTGCCCGTGGATTTGTAGCCTGCGCCGATCGGGGTGCTGCCGTCGAAGTCGAGCGTCAATGTGCCGCCGGTGCCGAACGCGAACGTCGCGGGTGAGCTGTAGGCTGGGTCGAGGTTGAGGTCGACATCCAGCACCCTGCCGACCGTGGTGATCGTGCCGTCGCCGAGCAGGTCGTTGAGCGACGCGTAGAGCATCCGTGTGGCGACGTGGCCGCCGTCGTTGACGGTGAGCGTTCCCGTCCCACGGTCGCCGACGAAGAGGTCGCCGGCGTTGGTCCATGTTGAGCCTTCACCGGTGACGATGGCCTGGCCATGCGTGCCGGCGGTTGCGCCGATGTAGGTCCAGGGCGTTGCAAGCGTGCCGCCGGCCTCGATGCGCAGGTGTGGCGGCGGCTCGCTGGCTGGCTGGGCCGCGCACGTCCAACTGACGTACCGTGACCGGCACGGCATGGATGCGGGCGGTGCCCTGGTCGATCACCACGTCGTGCCACGCGCCCGGCACGCCATCGCTCCAGTTGTCCGCCTCGACCCAGTCGCCATCCTCGGCGAGCCAGTAACTCTGGGCCATCGCCGCGGGGGCGGTGGCGCTCAGCACGGCCGCGGCGATGAGTGTTCCACCTGCACATGCGCGTCGCCGCCCGCGTCGGCTCAGCAAGATCACCATGCCCGCCGAGAGCATTACCATTGAGCCGGGCTCAGGCACCGTCGCCCCGGCCGCGACGAGCAGATCCACGAAGGGCGCCACGTCGGCCACATCCAGCGCGCCGTCGCCGTTGATGTCACCCACCAGCATCGGGTCCACGCCGTGTTCATCGAGATAAGCGAGCGGGTCGGTGAGAGCCTGGACGAACGGAGCCACGTCGGCGACGCGCACGGTGGTCGGCTCGGGGGCCTGGTTGTCGATGGTGGCGTTGCGGACATGCAGCGCGCCGCCCGCGATGGTCGTGTCCGCGCGAATGAACGTCTGCATGCCGGCAATGTCCAGCGTCTGGCCGGGCCCGATGACCGGCCCCTCGCCGAACAGAGTGGCGATGGTCGCGTCGTCGCCAACGACGCGATCGCCCCCGGCCAGGCCGATCGTGCCGCGCTGAAAATCGACCGTCGTCCCCGCGACCGCGTCCAGCTCCTCGAGCGCGAGTGTGCCGCCGTCATCGACCAGGAGCGCCCCCGCCCCGGCGTGGCCGACGGTCAACCGGTCCACGCCGGCCTTGTGACGGGAAATGCCGAGTTCTGCGGCGATTTGCTGATTCTCCGAGCCGTCGTCGGCGAGCAGCACGATGGCGGCGCGCTCGGCGAGGCGCACGGCCACGCGTCGACCACGCTTGAGCTGTTCGAGGTTGCGGCGTTCGGCTTCGGGCAACGAAATGGGCGTGGCTCTGCGCATATCTCTTTATTGGCACAACGAGCTGTTATGGAGCATGAATTGGGGTGGCCTACATCAGGTGTTCCAAGAACCCGTTGAGTGCGCCCGGCGCACCGGCCGACGACGTCGCGCCAACAGCCCGGCCATCGCGAGCAGCATGGTGAGTGAGGCGGGCTCGGGAACGCTGTAAACCACCAGGTCACTGCCCGCGCCGCCCTGGAAGCTGAGCATGATCGCGAGGCCGTCGAACGCGCCCAGCAACAGGTCGCCCGGCCCGCGCATGAACTCGGCGGGATCGAAGTCACCGGCAAATACGTCGAGGCCGATCACATCGATGTTGCCGTCGAACAGCCACTGCACGATGCTGGGCAAGTCGGTCTGGATCGATTCGCGGACGTCGACGAGCAGCCACTCGCGGCCGAAGCGCGCCTGGAAGTTTTCGCCGAACACGAGTTGCAGGGCACCCTGGAAGGCGCTGTCGTGGTGGATGATGAGCTGGTCGTGGCTTTCGCCGGCGATCTGGCCGAAGATCTCGAACATGATCGAGCCGGTGTCCGACTGGTTGACGCCGCCGAACACCTCCATGATGCCGGGCGAGCTGCCGATGTTGATCTGACCGCTGTTGGCCACGGTGCCGGTGATGCGTGTGGAGCCTGTGACGGAGACGTTATCGCTGATGGTCAGGTGCTGGGTGTTGAGGACGCCGTCGAGCACGGCCGAGCCGGCCTCGATGCGCATCGCCTTGGTGCTGATGTACCCCTCGGGCCCGACGATGAGTTCGCCCGAGCTCACCAGTTCGCCGTTGATCAGCAGTTGCGCTGCCTGGGTGACCTCCAGTCGGCCGAGAAGGGTCAGGTCGTGGCCCTCGCCATCGCTTTGGTCAAGCTCGAGCACGTTACCGCCGGTCAGGGCCAGCCGACCTTCGATGCGCTGCAGGCCGTTCAGGGGCGTGACGCTGGCGGCAGCCCCGTCGATGAGGATGTCACCGTCGGGCCCGATCGTGGGGAACCATGCGTCGCCGTAGCTGACCGTGGCGGGCAGGACGATGTCGTTGCCATCCTCATCCTCGCCGACCCACTTCTCGCGCACGATCCAGGGGGTGTTGACATCGAGCGGCACGGTGCCGCGCTCCACGGTGACGCTGCCGCCGATCACTTCGATCGCGTTGCTACCCACGTCCAGCGTAGAAGTAAAATCCACGAAGATCGAGCCTTCATCGACGACAAGATCACCGTCGACGATGAGGCGGGAGTTGAACTGGACGCTGATGTGTCCGGAGTTGAGCAGATCCGCCTCGGTGAAGAAAAAGTTCCGGGTGCGCAGTTGGAGTGAGCCGCGGTTCTCGCGCATGGTGTTGAGGTAGGGGAAGTACGCCCTTCCAGCGAGGGTGATGTCAGAGGCGTTGATGGCCAACTCGGTGTCAAAATCCTGGATGTCGTTGCCGTCGCCGAAAAAGACCGTTCCAATGTAACTGTCTTCGTTGGAGACCTGGACGACGCGCAGGTCGAGAACGGCCGTGCCGTGGGGCAAGCTTTCAGGGGCGATCAGGTTGCTGAAGTGCGTATCGGAGGGAGGCGTGGCGCCCAGCAATGTCCATGCGCCCTGGTCGAACTTCGCACCGCCCTCGGCATAGTCCTCAATCTCCACCTCGAACCCGAACGATGCCCAGGCTTGGATCACGACTTCGCC
>SLDI01000387.1:0-3817 GCA_007125385.1 Phycisphaeraceae bacterium
GGACGAGGCGCAACGGCATGCCGAAGCAGTGGCACGTCACCTCGGCATCGGCTATACGGCCATTCCGCTGCCGCCGATCGAACAAGCCCTTACCCGCGCCTTGCAGCCGGAACTGAATCGCAGCACCACCGCCGAAACCACCCGCGGCCTTGAAGCGTGGTCGCGTGCCGCCGTCCTTTCTGCGTTTGCTGATGAACGGGGGGTGCTCATTCTCGCTACGGGCAACAAGAGCGAACTGTCGATCGGCGTGGCAGCGCATGGTGATCTGATCGGCGGCTTCGCCCCCTTGCGGGACTGCCCGAAGACATTGCTGTACAAGCTCGCCGAGTGGCGAAACGCCCGGGGCCAAGTAATTCCGGAACCGGTGCTCACGAAGCCACCTACGGCCCAGGCAGCGGAAGACATCGAACTGCCATCCTACGACGTGCTCGATCCGATCGTGGAGCGGTACCTGGAACAGGAAGCCAGACTGGAGGATCTGATTGCAGAGGGGTTCGACCCAGCGACGGTCGAATGGGTGCTTCGCCGTGTCGATGATGCGGAGTTCCTTCGGCGACAGACCCCCATTGGCGTGCGGGTGACCCGGACGGCGTTCAACCAGGACCGCCGCATGCCCATCAGCAACGCCTGGCGTCCGCATCGACGCAGATAGCGCGGTCCGAATGCACGGGCTTGGTCGTTACGCCGACCCGCAGCCAACTTCGTCGGGCGATCCGCGATGGCTTGGTACAGCTTGCGCGCTCGACTGCGGAGATGCCCTCGCGCTGCATCTGGTGGCCCAAGTGGGTTCCATTCAAGGCTCAACTCACCGGTCAACGGCTCTTCGTGGTGGAATCCCCCACGCGATGACTTCCATGTCACGTTCATGCCCAACGTCGCGGCAGAGTGTGTAGCTTCTGAAGCTCAAGGCAGGACAATCGAGCCACATTTGTCGTTCGTTTTCGTCAACGCCCTAATAAAGCTGCCTAATATAAGCGCTGGGTTAGTCTGGATGCGGCATGGGGCGAGTCCTGCCCTGTTGAGGAGCAACAATCCGTGAAAATCAAGTCGCGTGTTTGCGTAACCAAGAAGCTGCCAGCGCTTGTCAACGGCGATCATTCTGGCAGCCTGTCGGCCCTGCTGAAAAACTTGCCCGGGGCGGTGTATTGCTGTCGTGATGATGCCGAGGCCACGGTGGAATTCGTCAGTGACACCGTCCACCAGATCACCGGATACGCAGCGGATGATCTGATGAGCCACCGAATCAGTTGGATGCAGCTTGTGCATCCGGACGATCGAATGCAGGTCATGCAGCAGGTCGCCACCGCCGCGTCAACCCGTGAGCCCTGGTCCCTGGAATACCGCGTCCGTCACGCCCGCGGCGAGGACCGCTGGGTGTGGGACCGCGGCAGAGGCGTATTCGACAACCAGGGGCTGGTTTGCCTGCAGGGCTTCGTCAGCGATGTGACGGATCGTCACCACACACAAGAGCAGGTTCGTCGCAGCGAGGAGCGTTTTCGGGCAACATTTGAAAACGCGGCCGTCGGGATCGCGCACGTGGGGTTGGACGGTCGATGGCTTCGCGTGAATGAGCGGCTGGCGCGGATCGTCGGCTACACGTCCGATGAGTTGCGGGAAAAGACCTTCGGTGACATCACCCATCCGGATGATCTGGACGCGGACTGGGCTCAGGTCGCCATGCTGATCGCCGGCCAAATCCCCAATTACTCAATGGAGAAGCGGTATTTCCGAAAGGACGGTTCGACCGTATGGATCAACCTGACTGTCGCCATGGTGCGCAAGCCAACGGGTGAGCCTGATTACTTCATCTCTGTGGTCGAGGACATTGAGCTTCGCAAACAGGCGGAGCGAGCGTTGCAGGAGCGCACCGCCGAGGCCGAGCAACGGGCAGCCCAGCTTCGCGCTTTGACTGCCGAGTTGATCAGTGCCGAAGACCTGGAGCGCCGACGCATTGCCCAACTACTGCATGACCATCTACAGCAACTACTAGTCGCAGCCAGACTGTCGGCGCAATCGGCAGAAGCAGACTTGCCACAAGGTGATACGCGGGACAAATTAGAACGAGTGAAAGGGCTGATCGACGATTCGATTCGCGAGTCGCGATCGCTGACCACTGAGCTGAGTCCGTCAGTGCTCTACAATGAGGGGCTGGTGAAGGCGTTGGCGTGGCTGCGGCGATGGATGCGCGAGAAGCATGGACTTACTGTTACCGTGAGTTGCGAAACCGAGTATGAACCAGCGGATGAGCAAACGAGGGTGTTGCTGTTCCAGTCGGTGCGCGAACTGCTGTTCAATGTGGTGAAACACGCCGGCGTGCGCGAAGCCGGCGTTTCGGTGACGGCGGACGATGATCGCTTGCGGATCGTGGTGACAGATCGTGGCCGAGGCTTTGATCCTTCGTCAGTTGATGACGCTGCTGTGGATCGTGGCTTCGGCCACTTCGCCATCCGCGAGCGGTTGGCGATGATCGGAGGGCATTTCAAGGTACGTAGCGTTCCAGGCAGCGGCACGCATGCCGAACTTGCGGCACCGCTGCAACTGGGCACTTCTGGTGACACGGTGGCAGCCTAATCACCCGGGCCACGCATCGAGTATTACGATGTTGCCGACTCCGGCTGGTACTGCATGCGCTCAAGAGCAAAGTCACAAGGCGGATCGCTGCATTCGCATTCGACCTGGTCACCAATCCGATGGCCCAAAACGGCGGCCAGCAGCGGCGTCAACTCGGCGGGATTCTCGGGCAAATGCACGCGAAAGGTTCGCTGCCGCCCCGTGCGTCGGTCGCGGATCAGCAGCCGCGACTCAAGGGTCACCACGTCGGCGGGAACGTCGGGCGAGGGAACGACCACCGCCCGAGACACCACTTGCTCAACTTGCAGCCTTGCTCTTCGGCAGGGCTCGGAAGGGCCAGGCAACCGGTCAACCGCCTGCAGCATCTGCTCAAGCCGCTTCAAGTCTGCATCCGTCAGCACAAACACGGCACACCTCCTTTCAAGGTGCCCCGCCCTCGGAAGTTCCTGCACCGATGCCGGCTATCATCGCCGCTGCTTCAATCAATATTAGCGCGAGCCGGACGCAAATTCCTCGCATCAATCGCAGCATTATTCCCGGTCGGCACACCGCTTCAATCACGTTCCTCCCGTCGTTCTGCGAATACCAAGCGACCGGGCTCGGCTGAGGTGGTGAGCTGTCCGCCAGAGGTGGTAGCCGAGTGAGTCGATCCACTGCAAGGCATCGATTCGTTTCAGCGCCAGGTCGGGAGTCAGCTCACCGCTCGCGGTTCGCTCCAGAATGCGCGGTCGTCGGGCGCGGCGCTGCTCCGCCATCCACTGAGAGAACGCCTCGACCTGGGGGGCCGCATCCGCCGACATCTCCGCCAACAGCCAGGCCCGCAGTTGCTGCGCCTTCTGCACCAGGGCGCGGTTCAAATCGTCCAGTTCCGCATCACCCCTGGCCTGCTGAGCCTCCTTGTCGCGGCGCAGCAGGTCGATCAGCGTGTCCAGATGATCCACCGCATGCAATGTCGCCAGATGAACGCCGTGCGGCCTGGAAACCCTGCCGCGCTCCGCGCTGTAAGGAGCCAGTTGTCGAAGGTACTGTCGCACCTCGAAAAGGGCATGGTCGGCCTCGTCCAGATCGTGATCTATCGCCGTATCCCTGCGCCGGCCTTGCAGACGCTCCGACACGGCGTTCGCCACCAACGCCCCGACTTCCATCACCGTCTGCCGCGCCGCTTCCACCGCCACCTCCGGCTCGGACACCACCGCCCGATCCAGATGCCGGGTCGCAGCCGTGTCCCGCTCTGGCACCAAGCGCA
>SLDI01000391.1:0-3816 GCA_007125385.1 Phycisphaeraceae bacterium
CGCCCGGGCTGGGCGATCAACGTCATGGACTCCAAGCCCACCTTCCGCGTCCACCCCACCGACCCCGACCGGATCTACACCGTCGACCGCGACGGCGATCTGGCCAGCTTCGACGGCGAATCGTGGACCACGGCCATGGGCGTGCTGGCGCTGGCCGGCGGCGGCGCCGAGCAGGGCAACGCCGTGCGCCGCGTCGCCATCGACCCGCGCCACCCCGAGATCATCTACGCCGGCACCCTCACCCCCGGCCGGCCGTTCCTCTTCCGCAGCACCGACGCCGGCGAGACGTGGCGGGACATCTCCGGCAACCTCGGCCGCATCGGCGCCGGCGGCCTGGAGGTGCATCCGCTGACCGGCGACGTGATGCTCGGCGGCATCGCCGGCACACGCGTCCTGGCCCCGCCCTACGAAAGCGAGCAGGCCATCTACCATCGCCTGCCCGAATTTCAGGGCCACTGATACGGGTTAGATACAGGCCTGGGCGCGGAGTGCCACCGGCTTGACCCGCCGGGCAGGCCGTGCGTTCGCCGCTCGTCGCACGGCTTGCCACTTCGCGGACAAATCCTGGCGCCCGCACAAGGAATCATCTGGGTTCGGGTGACAAGCCGACCGCGCACGAAGACCCTACTCAGGCGTTGCACGGCTCAGGCGCAGTGTCTTGATCTCGAACGGATGCATCGGCACCTCCACGGTCTCGTCGGCGCAGTACGCCGGAGCCAGCTTCGTTTCCAGCAGATCGGATTCCCATGCGCCTCGAACACCGGGACAACGAATCCTGGCCGTGCATGGCGCACCGCCGGCCTCGTAAATGCGGACGATCATCTCTTCGCCGGCCCCGTCCTGCGGCGCCTTGACCGCCGCCAGCACACACCGGCTGGGCTCCACGCTCATCGCCGAGGCATCCGCCGCGTGCGGTGAGGCGTTGGTGATGAATCCCGCATGCAGAGGGGTGTTGACGGCCTGGGCCTGCTGGATCAGCTCGTGACGTGCCGACGCGCCCGCGTAGGCCACGATGGCGAACTCGAAGCGCTGCCGACCGTGCTGCGAGGAGGTGTCATCCGGCCTCATGCCGGTGCGCTCGATCGCCGGCGCTCGCAGCAGCGTGGTCGCGATGTCGCCGTCGATGACCTCCACACCATGGGCGCCGCGGTTGATCAGCCCCACGCCCTGGTCCGCGTCCTCCAGCGCGACGAACCGGTGGGCCGGCCACTCGCCGGCGCACGTATGCCGGACGCGGTACGGCCGGCGACGCACCAGCCCGAACGGGATCTCATAGATCCCCTGCGAGCTGTTGACCGTGGTCGGCAGGTGCATGCGGATGCGGCTGGCTTCGCCAAGCCAGTCCAGCTCGATCGCCACGTCCAGCCGGGCGGCGTCCGCCAGCAGCGTCAACACGAGTCGCCAGTGCAGGTGATTGCCCCGGACGCGCCACGGTGCGGCTGACGGGTCGAGGCCGATCACCACATCCGCCTCGGCATGCTCCTGTCCCGCCCAGGGCAGCGTGGGGAAACCGCCGGCCATGACCAGGCGCTGCCCCAGCGGCGTCACCTCGGGCTGCGCGAGGGTGATGGCACCGGATGTTGCGGGCAGCTCCGCCCGGATCGGGTCGGCGATCTGGAACGCCCCCACGTCGTGCTGGACCGTCAGCAAACCGCCCGCATCGCTGACGATCGCCCGGCCGCTGCGCTTGCACACGATCCGTTCGATCCCGCCGGCCTGCGTGCACTCGACACGCAAATGCTCGTTCTCGATGACCGCCTCGTCGATGGTCGCCGGTTCCCTCGCCCCGAGGCGCGGGCCGGGGCTCAGCACGTATCGGCTCGCGCCGACCGGCGGTGTGCGCGCCAGCAGATGCACCTGGCCATCGACAACCTCGAAGGGCACGGCCTGGCCATCATGCAGAACCTGCCGCACACCCTCCCAGCCGTGCGGCAGATCGACGCTGGCCACATCCTCCCGCATCCAGGGCAGGCCGTTGAAGACACGCACCTCGATCTCGTCGCGATCCGCCGGCGCGTCGCGCGACAGCCCCAGCGCCTGATCCAGTACCGTTGTCGCCGTGCGCTCGACCTGATCGAGCCAGCGCATCGCTTCACGAAACACCTTCGTGGGCATCGAGCCGGTGTACACGTCGTGGCTGTGGACGTAGGCCAAAAGCCACCACGCCTCCTCCACCTCCCGGGCGACGTCATCCAGACCGACGAGGGTCGCCGCCTTCTCCGCTTCCAGCAGCAGATTCTCGATCCGCCGGTTGCGCAGGCGGACGGTCGGCCTGAGGCCGAAGGTCCCGGTGAACGCCGGGTTCAGGTCCGCCTCCAGCACGGGCCAGCGATCCGGCTCGTCGCCGAGGGCGGCGATGAAGCGACCGATCGTGCCGAAGGCCCATTGTTGGCGATCCGCTTCGTCGAGCTGGTCCAGCCATGCCGCGCCGCGGATGCTCGGCACACGCTCGTTCTCGTCGTACACAACGACGAGGTGGGGGCCATCGGCCTCGGCCGCGGCTGCAGCGCTCAGCAGCGCATCGATGCGCTCGTGGCTCCGGACCATCCGCCAGTGCACCCGGTGCCGCGGCACGTAGGGGGCGTGGGCATCCGACCCGATCACCAGCACCTCGCTGCCGTCAAGCCCGCGGGCGCGGAAGATCTCGGGCTTGTACTCGCCGCCCAGGCGGTTGGCGACCAGGTGCGCCATGCCCAACTGCCGCAGAATCTGCGGCATTTGAGCGCTGACGCCGAAGGTGTCGATCAGGTCACCCGTCGCCGCGAGGGTTCCCAGATGCTCGCGCGCCCACTGGCGACCGATCAGGAGATTGCGCACCAGGCATTCGCCGTTGGGGCCGTTGGTGTCCGCGGTAGAGGCCATCGCGCCGATCAGCTCGACCCGGCCCTGCTTGACGAAGCCCTTGAGCCGGTCGATGAGATCAGGCCTGCGTTGAGCGAGGCTGCGGTAGTGGGCGACCTGCTCGATGGTGTAGGTAAACGTGGCGTGCTGCTCGAGCAGGTCGAGCATCCGCACGAGCGTGCTCTCCATGAACTCGGCGTACTCGTTGCTGTCGTGCAACCATGCCAGGTCGATGTGGCTGATCCCGACGATGTGAAACTGTCTTGCACCCATGCCGGTTAACCCTGTGGATGTGAGCGGAACCGCCCGTCGGCGGCATGCTCAGCTTACCCGTTTACGCCCCGTCGCGAGGCGGGGCCCGGGCGATCATCCGTCAGGGTCGAAGAAGTAGACGTGCACCGACGAGTAGGGCTGGTAGGTGCGGTGGCTGAAGTAGGCGCGCAGGTCCAGCGAGGCGGGCAGGGCCTCGTCGCGGTCGATCATTGTCGGGGCGCTGCCGTGCACCAGCAGCCAGGCCGGGGCCTCGTAGCCGGCGAGGTCCTCCTCGGTGAAGGCGAAGCGAAGCGGATGCACGTCGTCGGTGCCCAGGTAGTAGCGCGCGATGTGCAGGGGCACGAAGTCGGCCAGGACAAGCTCACCCTCGACGCGGTGGCGCTGGATGTAGCCCGCCGCCTCGCGCCAGCGCTCGCGATGCCCGTAGCCGCCGGTGTAGTAGATGAGGTTGCTCACGAGCACGCTGGCCAGGACGATCGCCGGCGCGGTCGCCGCCAGGGCGAAGCCCGCGTCGCGGCGGAGCTTGTCGTAGATGGCCGTCAGCCCGATCGCCGCCAGCAGCAGCCACCCGTACATCGACGGGCAGGCGTAGCGTGTGTGGACGGTCGCCCCCAACCAGCCGAGCACCACCAGCGCGGCCACGGGCACCAGCGCCGCCGCGCCCAGCAGGGCCGCCAGCCGCGCGTCGCGCCCCCATAGCCA
>SLDI01000140.1:0-3815 GCA_007125385.1 Phycisphaeraceae bacterium
CCGACGCCGCTGAGCTGGGACATCATCAGCCGCTTCATGGCCGGCGACGGCGGATTCGGCAAGATGTACCGGGACTTCGGCTACCGACCCAGCCAGCGCGTGCGCGAGCAGGGGTTCCTGGAGCTGATCTGCGGGCGCATCTACGCCGACGTCGACCGCGCCGCGGAGCTCTTCTGGGAGGGCATGCCCTTCGAGTATGACCACGAGCGGGTGCGCGAAGACCCGCGGCTGCTGGAGTCGGCGCCGACGAAGTTCGAGGCCGACCGCACCGACGGCAAGTTCCTGCTTCGCCTGCCCGGCACGATCTGGGCGATGATCCGCAGCGTCCGCCGCGTCAAGCGCATGCGCCGCGCGGCGCTGGATCGTTTTGAGAACGAGATATTGCCCGCGTACCGGCGGTATGTCGACGAGCAGCGGGGGCGCGACCTGTCACCGCTCGACGCCGCGGCGCTGATCGACGAGCTCAACGACCGCCGCGCCCGCGTGCTCACGGACTTCGGCAAGGAGTCGCTCAAGCCCGGGTTTTTCGGAGGCCTGGCGCGGGCGGAGCTGGAGAACGTCTGCGTGCAGTTGCTCGGGCCGGACAAGGGCGAGCAGCTCGCGCGCACGCTCAGCTCCGGCCTCGACGGCGACCCGACGCTCGAGCAGAACCAGGAGCTGTTCGAAGTCGCCCGCGGCGACCGCTCGCTCGACGACTTCCTCGAGCGCTACGGCCACCGCGCGGTGGGCGAGATGGAGCTGTCGCGCCCACGCTGGCGCGAGGACCCCAGCTACCTCCAGCAGATCATCGCCTCGCTCGATACCCGCGATGAGTTCGCCCCGCACACGCTGCACGAGAAAAACGCCGCGCTGCGCAAGCAGGCGATCGACGAGCTGCCCGAGACGCTCGCGGAGGTCGGCGGCAGCTTCCTGCGCGAGCGCATCGAGGCCCTGGTCGATGAGGTGGGCAGCCTGCTGCCTTATCGCGAGGCCGGCAAGCATTACCTGCTGATGGGCTACGAGCTGATCCGCGACGTGATCGTGGAGCTGGGCAAGCGCCTGGGCATCGGCGACGACGTGTTCTACCTGACGCTCGAAGAGCTGCCCGCCTTCGAGCAGCGGCGCGACGAGCTGACCGACGCCATCGCCGAGCGCAAGGTGCGCTTTCAGGCGTTTCAGCGTCTGGACATGCCGGATGTCGTCGACTCGCGCCACCTCGAGGCGCTCGGCCAGCCGCGCGACATCGAATCCGCCAGCGAGCTCGAGGGCCAGAGCCTCTCGCCCGGCATCTTCACCGGCACCGCGCGCATCGTCCACAGCCCCGGCGAGGCACGCGACCTGCCCGGCGACTGCGTGCTCATCTGCCCGTCGACCGACCCGGCGTGGACGGCGCTGTTCACCACCATCAAGGCGCTCGTCGTCGAGCGCGGCGGCGTGCTCAGCCACGGCGCCATCACCGCCCGCGACTTCGGCGTCCCGGCCGTGGCGTGCCCCGACGCGACGCGCATCATCGACGACGCGGCCCGCGTCCGCGTCGACGGCGACCGCGGGCGGGTGACGATCATCGAGGATGAAAAGTAACCACCGATGCACACGGATCGGAACAAGACAGGTAAGGAAGCCAGGAAGCCAGGAGTGGAAGATGGGAAAGTGGTGAAGCATTTGATGATGCCTTCCTTCGTGGCTTTCTCTGTGTTCTCTGTGCCTCTGTGGTTATCCCCCCCGCCTGCGGAACACGCCTGATGATGAACATGCTTGAAGCGATCAACGATGCGGTGCTGGTGGTGGCGGACCCGCTGCTGAACTGGATGCTCTACCTGCCGCGCGACGTCGCGCTGCTGATCCTGGCGCTCATGACGGCGATGGTGCTGACGGTGATTCGCCTGTTCACGACGAATCAGGAGTACCTCGGCCGGTGCAAGCAGGACCGCAAGGTGCTCAAGAAGCTGCTCGCCGACGCCAAGCGGCGCGGCGACCGCGACGCCAAACGGCGCCATCGCCAGACGCTGGGCCAGATCGGCGGCGTCCAGCTCATGGCCGAGGGCAAGCCGCTGCTCGGCTCGATCCTTCCCATCGCGCTGCTGGCGGTGTGGGCGTTCGGGCGCTTGGCGTTCATCCCGCCCGACCCGGGCGAGGCGGTGACGTTCAACGCCTACTTCTCCGCGCCGCGCATCGGCGAACGCGTGCACGTCCTGCCGCAGGAGGGCTTGGCGAGCGAGAACGGGTGGATCCAGCGCGTCCGCGTCGTGACCGAGGACGACTTCGCGTACCAGATATTCGCCGGCATGGCCTCGTGGGACCTCGTCGCCGAGCCACGCGACGAGCCTTACGAGATTGCCGTGCGCTTCGACGGCGGGACGTTCACCATGGCCATGCTCGGCCCGGGACGCAAGTACGCCAACCCCGTCGTCTTCGTCGACGATCCGCGCCTTGAGGCGATGTCCGTCGACCTGACGGAATACCAGCCCTTCGGCTTCGTGCCGGGCTTCCCGGCGATCCTGCTCCAGCCGTGGATCGTCGGCTACCTGCTCATCGTCGTGCCGATGGCGATCGTGCTCAAGCCGGTGATGAGGATTCACTGAGAGGCACGAAGCGGAGGGGTGATGGCAGCGGTGCGATGGGGGACGCGGTGGCGGGGATGCGTGGCGGGGGTGCCACTGACAAGCGGAGTCCGCGGAGCTTGTCAGTGCCGATCGGCGTGGCGGGCTCGCCGCGTCGTCCGACACTGACAAGGCCGAAGACGGCCTTGTCAGTGGCACCCGGCGCCTCCTTGCGGCGCGGATGTAGGGTGGGTAGAGCAAAGCGAAACCCACCACTTCTTACCGAGGATGCACGGCATTCGTGGTGGGTTTCGCTTCGCTCTACCCACCCTACATCGCAAATCGTGCCTTGTCAGTGGTGCCGCGATGATCGCACGTTGTCCCGATCACGCAAGGCTTTCGGGTGCACCTTCCCCCACCCCCTCCCGGAGGGAGGGGGGTAAAGCGGCCGGCCCCTCCCGGCGGGAGGGGGGTACGAATCACCCATGCAGCGAGGGGTCGACCTCGTGGCTGGACTCGATCTTCTCCAGCGGCACGCGGATGTTGGTGCCCTTGCGACCCGCGTACGGGCTGCCGGGCGTCGGCGCCGCCCAGAGCACACCGTTGGCGAGCACCTTGCGCACGTTCTCGTCGTAGTAGATGGGGAACGTCTCGTGCCCGGGGCGGAAGTAGAAGACCTTGCCCTTGCCGCGCCGCCACGTGCAGCCGGAGCGGAAGACCTCGCCGCCTTCGAACCAGCTTATGAAGATGAGTTCGTCGGGCGGGGCGATGTCGAAGTGCTCGCCGTACATCTCGGTGTGCGGCAACTCGATGGACTCGTCCAGGCCATCGACGATCGGGTGGCCCGGGTCGACGATCCAGAGCCGCTCGCGCTCCGCGGCCTCGCGCCACTTCAGCCCGCAGCCGGTGCCCATCAGGCGCTTGAAGATCTTGGCGAAGTGGCCCGAGTGCAGCACGAGCAGGCCCATGCCGTCGAGCACGCGGCGGTGGACCTTCTCGACGATGCGGTCGTCCACCTTGTCGTGCGCGGCGTGGCCCCACCAGGTCATGACGTCGGTGCCCGCGAGCACCTCGTCGCTCAGGCCATGCTCCGGCTCCTCGAGCAGGGCGGTGCGCACCTCCACGCGTGAGCCGAGGTGGCTCTCCAGGCCCTGCTTGATGGCGATGTGCATGCCGTCAGGATAGACCTCGCGCACCTTGGCGCTCTTGTTCTCGTGCACGTGCTCGTGCCAGACGGTGACGCGGATGGGTTGTTCGGCCATGGCTGGCTTTCTCGGCAGGGGGGTGAACTCGATC
>SLDI01000217.1:0-3804 GCA_007125385.1 Phycisphaeraceae bacterium
AGTTCATCGGCCGGCCCCGCCTTGAGGCCAAGCCCTGGGCCAGGCACAGCATCGAGGTGGCCCGGCAACGCGAGCAGCGCGGCCTGGACAGCGGGTGAGTGGCGGGCCCCGGAAACAGGAGTGATCCCATGTCCGAGTTCATCCCGATCGCAAGCATGTCGGAGCTTCGCGAGGGTGAGGGCCGCTGCATCGAGGTGCGGGGCAGGCGTATTGCCCTGTTCCTGGTCGACGGCCGGCCGTACGCAATCGATGACACGTGCCCGCATGAGGCGGGCTCGCTCAGCGATGGGAAGGTCGAGGGCACCGAGGTCGAATGCCCCTGGCACGGGGCGTGCTTCGATCTGGCGACCGGAAAGTGCCTGGCGCTGCCTGCCCAGGAGGATGTCCAGAGCTACAACCTGCGTGTCGTTGGCGACGATGTGGAGATCGAACTCTGATCCCGGGCCACATGCGGGCCCGCACCGGGGAGGGGGCGGCGGCTCCTCAGCCCGGCTCTTCGCTGAGGAACTCGGCCACGATCACTTCCGCGTCGTCGATCCGCTCCAGCGCGACGCGGACGCGCACCGCCTGCCGTCGTGGGCCGGGATCCAACTCGGACGGGTGGCCGGCGTTGATCAGGTTGTCGATGCCCGCGTCCAGCAGCCGCCGGCTCAACAGCGCCGCCTCGACGAGCGACTCGGTTTGGTACACCGTCACGAGGTGAATGTCAGGAGCCATGGGCACCTCCCGGTGCAGGCTCTCCCTCCGGTGGCGTAACCCGATATCGATCAATGCCCTGCCATACAGCGTCGGATGTGGGGCTTCTCGTCCCGGGCCAAGTCGCGCAACAGCCATTTTACCACCAAGGGCTCGGTACCCCAAGGGCTTCTCGCGGTCAGCCTTGACACTTGTGCTCAGACCACCGGGGCGGGCTCGTCGGTCGCCCGGTTCGACAATTCGCGCGTCGCCTCGGCCAGGCGGACTTCGCGATCCAGCGGCCAGGGGGCATCGGCGTCCCGGGCCAACACGAGCTGCCACAGGTGCAGCCCGCCCCAGCGAAAGGCCGCCTCGGCGCCTTGCAGGTACAGCCACCACATCCGTGCAAAGCGCTGCCCGTGAGACTGGCCCACTTGCTCTCGTACGCGATCAAAGTTCTCCGACCAGCCCCGCAGCGTCAGGGAGTAGTGGCGGCGGAGGTTCTCCACATCGAGCACGTCCAGCCCGGCGGCGCCGGCGTGCGAGGCGAGCTGCGCCAGCGTCGGCAGGTAGCCGCCGGGAAAGATGTGGCGGCGGATCCACGGGTCCGGCGGCTGCGGCGCCATCCGCCCAATGGTGTGCAGCACCGACAGCCCGCCCTCGACCAGCAGTGCGCGCCAGCGGTCCAGGAACGCGCGGTACTGCTTCACGCCCACGTGCTCGAACATGCCGACGCTGATGATCCGGTCGTACCGGCCGGTGACGTCACGCCAGTCGCCGCAAATCACCCGAACCTGCTCGCCCAGGCCCAAACGGCGGGCCTCGTCACGGATGTAGCCGGCCTGCTCGGCCGCGGGTGTGACGCCCGTGACGTGCACGTCATGATGCCTCGCGGCGTGCAACAGCAGCGAGCCCCAGCCGCAGCCGATGTCCAGCAGGCGCTGGCCCGGCCGCAGGCGGGCCTTGCGACACAGCAGCTCCAGCTTCTGCCACTGCGCCGTGGCCAGGTCATCCGTCTCGCGCAGGAAGCAGGCACAGGAGTAGGTCATGGATTCGTCGAGCCAGAGCCGGTAGAACGCGTTGCCGATGTCGTAGTGGTGCTCGGCGTTGGCGATCGCCTGCCGGCGCGGCACGCGGGACCAGCCGCGACGCCACCACGCCAGCGCCCGGCCCGGCCAGCGGGCGGCGAGCGCCGGCGCCGTCAGGTAGAAGCCGTGCAGCACGGGCATCAGCGGGCCGCGGACCTCGATGTCGCCGCGCATGTAGGCGTCGCCGAACGTCAGCGACGGCGAGAGCCAGAGCCGGGGCAGGATGGCCGGCTTGTGGATCACCACCTCCGCCGCCGGCTCGCCGCGGCCGACGCGGTGGCGCTGGCCGTTGACCACGATGGCCAGCGCTGGGCCGCGCCAGATCTGCTGGAAGCGTTGCACGGTGTGTGCCAGGAACATCGTGTTGGCCCTGTTCGGCGAGGTGGTCGCTGGCGTGTTGTTTACGCGGGTCTGCCCCGGCCCTCAACGTGTCCGAAGCCGGCAACGCCGTTGAGCGGGCGCCCGGCCAAGTGCTGAGCCGCACATCGGCGGAGGTGACAAAAAAGGCCGGCCACGTCGCGCCGCGGGCCCCGGGCAGGCCGGCGCGGCCACATGGTCGGCCAAGAGGTAGCGGAAGTGCTCGTAAGCCCTCTCCCCTCATGCCGGGATCGCGACCCGGCGTTGCTCACTTCCGGCATTTCCAGCGATTGTACGGCCGGGGCGATCAAGCTCCAAGGAAAATCTTCTGCCTCGGCCAGGCAACCCGGCCTCGGTGAGACCCGCGCACACGTACAATCGTCTATCCATCAACCGTTGGTCCCCGCCCAGGCGGTGGCCAGCATCGTTCCCAGGTGTCAGCGGCCCGCCGCAATCCCCAGGCACCGCGCTCAACGCATGAAGGTGCCGACCATGGCCGACAAGCGGATGGAACTGCTGACGCTGCTGAGCCCGGGACCGGCCCACGCGGCGCAGGTCGACATGGTGGCAACCGACCTCGATGTGAGCCGCAGCGATGTCAAGCGGCTGGTCGGCCAGTTGCAGGCGGCGGGCTTCGGTGTCGTGTGCAACGAGGATCGTGTGTGGGTTGAGCGGGGGGACTGGCCGCACGTCAAGCAGGCGGCCGAGCAGTACCTGGAGCGTCATCCGGGCTGAGCACGGGTCAGGGCGCAGACGCCGCTGAGGGCTGGTGAAGACGCGGTGCGCCGCACCGCAGCCGTGGGTGCCCACTCGAATCCACCGCTCAGTCCTCACCGAGCTCGGCCATCTCCTTGCCCAGCTCCAGCAGGTGGGCGCACCCCGCCTTCGCGAAGATCCGCCGCAGCTTCGGGTCGTCCGGCACCTCGCCCAGCAGGTACGTGCTCAACTCGTCCAGGCCCAGGCCGCGGTAGTCGTAGCCGGCCTCACGCAGCAGACGTCGCAGTTTGCGGGCCTCGGGGGCGTTGGAGGCCGTCAGAAACGTGAACGTGCGGATCAGCACCACCCCGTCCTGCGGCGAGGCGATCAGATAGCCGAAGCGCTTGCCGTCCGGGCCGTCGACGGCCAGCCAGCACGTCTCGCCCTCGCGCTGGACAACGCGGGCCTGGTGGCAGGCCTGGAGGACCATCACGTTGGCGATGTACCGCAGGTGGTCCAACTCCAGGCGCTGCCAGAGGCGGTGCAGGGCGTGGGCCTGGACGTAGGCCGGCACCGGCTTGCTGCCCAGGTCAAACATGGCGCCGGCGATGTCGATCCACCGCCGGCCGCCCAAGGCGTCAACGGTACCCACGCGGTAGGCGGTGCGGCCTTTGTCCTCGATGACGAAGCGGCGCTCCTCGTGCGACTGGAGGTCGATGACGATGCGACACACGACGCCATCGGCTCGCCGGGTGGTCGAGAAGCTCGGCGTGGCGTACGGCCGGTCGAAGCCGTTGGTCATCGTGCAGGCGAGGAACACGGCCCGGTCGATGTCGTCGAACAGCGTCGCCACGCCACCGGGGCCGCGGTCGATGAGGTGCCAGACGTCGTCCAGTGCCTCGACCAGCTCCGCCCAGACGTCGGCCTCGTATCGCTGGCCGTCCTCGTGCATCTGCAGGGCCACGGGTACGAGCAGGTCGGCGGCCTC